>JAPJPE010000050.1 GCA_030825825.1 Streptococcus sp.
GACGACGAAATCGAATTCTAACGAATTACCGATTTCTGTCCCACTCTCTTTTATTTTTGAAATCAGTCCGTTAGTTTCATGTCTTTGATTTTTTCTTCTTCTGGGGTGACCCGCAGAGTCTTCTGGCCGGTGTAGGTGACAAAGCCTGGTTTTCCACCTGTTGGTTTATTGATTTTCTTGACTTCGATCATATCTACTTGGACCAGGTTTGAGAGACGGGCCTTGGAATAGTAGGCGGCCAACTCTGCAGCATCGGTTTTCACTTCATCTGTTGGATCGAGATTTCCGGTAATGACCACGTGGCTACCTGGGATATCCTTGGCATGGAACCAGAGCTCGTCTTTCTTAGCGATCTTAAAGGTCAGTTCATCGTTTTGCAAATTATTGCGACCCACTAAAATGATGGTTTTTCCATCACTAGCTAGGTATTTCTCAGGTTTTTTCCGTTTATGAATTTTTTCGCGGTTGCGCCGTTTGATAAAGCCGGTCTGGATTAGCTCTTCTCGAATCTCTGCCACCTCAGCCAGACTCGCTTGAGAAAGGGCTGTTTCAACCGTTTCAAGATAAGAAATGGTTTCCTTGGTTTCTTGAATGAGGATGGTCAAATGTTTGACGGCTTCTTTTAACTTCTGGTAGCGTTTGAAGTAGCGTTGGGCATTTTGATTGGGAGTCAGGGCCTTGTTGAGTTGGATGGTGATCGGTTCATTGGTATAGTAATTATCTAAAACAACCTGGTCTTGGTCGTTTGGTACCTGATGGAGGAAGGTTGTCAGCAATTCTCCTTTTTGGCGGAATTCTTCCGCATTGTCGGTCGCCGCTAACTCAGCTTCTTGTTTGGCTAATTTTTTTCGGTTCTTTTCAAGATCGTTTTCGACCTTGCGGATCAATTCACTGGCCTGTTGTTGCACCCGATCGCGCTCAGCCTTGTCTCGGTAATAGTCATCCAGCAGATCGGAAAGTGTTTCAAAGGTTTGATTGGTCGCATCTGCAAAGGGGATAGCCGAGAAGGATTTGGTCGTTAGGCGAGGCTCAGTTGGAGCTTGGAAAAAGGCACGAAAGGTTTTTAATTTTTCATCCGTCTTAAGTCGCTTGGCTAATTCTTGAGCCGTATCTCGCCCCAAACCTTGGAAACATTTTTGAAGGTTTTTTGGGCTTAAGTCTTCCTTGTGAAGAAGGGCAAAAAGGGATTCATCTCCAATTGTAAAAGGATTGACCGCGTCGGTTTTCGGAGGAGCTACATAGGTCGACCCAGGGAGAATGGTCCGGTAGCTATTTTGTGAGAAGCCGACATGTTTAATGGCTTCGATAATTTTATTGCTGGTGCGGTCCAGGAGAATAATATTACTGTGCTTGCCCATGATTTCAATCATGAGGCTGACAGAAATGGCATCTCCAATTTCGTTTTTATTGGAGACACGGATTTCGAGAATCCGGTCGTTTTCCATTTGCTCAATCCCTTCGATGACAGCGCCTTGAAGATATTTGCGCATAACCATAATAAAGGTATTGGGAAAGGCAGGATTTTCAAAGTTGGTCTGGGTCCGTTGAATCCGTCCAAAGACAGAATGGGCTGAGAGCAAGAGTTTTTGATTTTTCCGATTGCCTCGGATTTGGAGCACCAATTCTTGCTCGAAGGGTTGGTTAATTTTTTGAATGCGGCCACTCAAGAGTTCGGCCTTCAATTCTTGCACCATATGGTGTAAAAAAAATCCATCAAAAGACATGGGATTCCTCATCATTCTAGCGTTTATTCTAGTAAATTATATCAAAAATGGAGCGGAAATCCCAGAAAGAAGCAAGGGGATGTAATATAGAAAATGCGAACGTTTTCAAAAAAATGCAGAAAAAGTATTGACATTTTTGAAAGAAAACTTTAAAATGTAAGAAATTAGAAAAGTAGTAAATGAAAGTTTCAAGAGAGCCTACGGTTGCTGAGAGTGGGTAGCGGCAGTTTATGAAATTGGACTAATGATGAGATGAATTTGAAACAATAAAAATTCGGTTGGCACACCTTATCGTGCAACTTGTTGCTAGACAAGACAGAGATATGGGGGAGACTATCTTTTTCCCATAAGTGAGGTGGCACCGCGATGACACGTCCTCACATAGCTTTTGCTATGTGTGGGCGTGTTTTTTGTTTTAGATGAGAAGGGAGAAAAGATATGAAGAAACGATGGCGTCGCAGTCTTTAGATGATGGAAAAAAAGAAGAAAATGAAAAAATAGAAGAGGTAGTAAAATGAAAAATAAACGGTTAATGGGAATAATTGGTTTGATTGCAGCTGCAGTCATTGGGACAGCGATCTATTCAGCTACAGCAGGCAAAGACAACAAGGCAGCAAGTAGCAATGAAAAGGCTAAGGTGGGTGTTTTGCAGTTGGTCAGCCACCCTTCGCTTGATTTGATCTACAAAGGGATTCAAGATGGTTTAGCTGAAGAAGGTTATGACAAAGACAAAGTGGACATTGATTTCCTCAATGCAGAAGGCGACCAAAACAAAGTTGCAACCATGAGTAAACAATTGGTAGACAAGGATAACCAAGTCTTGATTGGAATTGCAACTCCATCTGCTCAAGGTTTGGCTAGTGCAACCAAAGACAAACCAATCGTTATGGGAGCTGTCACTGATCCGGTCGGCGCAAACTTGGTCAAAGATTTGAAAAAACCAGGTGGCAATATCACTGGGGTATCTGACCACAATCCAACTGAGCAACAGTTGAAATTAATCAAAGAGTTGACTCCGAACGTGAAAACCATTGGGATCCTGTACTCAACCAGTGAAGATAATTCCAAATCTCAAGTAGAGGAATTTACAAAATTAGCTGAAAAAGCAGGTTACAAGGTGGTTCCTTATTCTGTACCTTCTACAAATGAAATTGCTTCTACCGTGTCTGTAATGTCAGGCAAAGTCGATGCCATCTGGGTTCCAATCGACAATACCATCGCTTCAGCCTTCTCAACAGTTGTCGAAGCAAACAAAACAGCTAAAAAACCAATCTTCCCAAGTGCGACAGCTATGGTAGAAGCTGGTGGTCTTGGTTCAGTCGTTGTCGACCAACACGATCTTGGAGTAGCAACTGGTAAAATGGCTGCGAAGATCTTAAAAGGCCAAAAACCAGCGGATACACCTGTTGAAATCTTTAGCCAAGGAAAATCTGTCATCAATAAAAAAGTCGCAGATGAATTGGACATTACCATTCCAGAATCTGTCTTGAAAGATGCTGGACAAGTCATTAAATAAAAAGAAAACGAATCACAAGAATGGCAGGGGAATTTGGCTTTGGCAGGTCTTAAAATCGTGACCTTTAACAATATCTACAGTGCTCACAACCAACTATGTTACTCATGGTAGAGGAGAAAGATATGGAAGTTAAGATAACAGATCTTCATCCGACCCAACTATATTTATCAGAAAAGAAGTTACAAGCTATCCAGATGCTGGATCAGTCGGCAGACATCATCAATGTGGATCCAATTAGTGTTCTTGCATTTGGAAATCGCTTCTTGATTACAGACGGCCATCACAGGGCTTATCAGGCTTTATTGGCAGGTCAGGATACGATTTCTGCTGAGTTTGATAGAGATGGTGGCGATGCCTTGTATGCTCTCTATGCGCAAGCTTGTGAGGAAAGAAAGATATCCTCTGTTTTGGATTTAAAACATCGTATCTTACCTCAAGATGAGTATGAAGCAAAATGGTATAACTGGTGTGATGGTTTTAACCAAGCAGCAACTCTTCTATTGAAAAGGAAAGCAGATGAAACAGACAAGGCAAATAAATAATGCCCTGGGTCTTGTTTCTTTGTCTATTGAAATTAGTCTCATCTAACTTGTTTTTTAACTAAAAATCTGCTAAACTAGATAGTAATTGAATAGAAATCTGCAAGACTAGTACCTCAAGGGAAGTGCAACAGGGAGAAGAGCCGTGACTGAAAGCTCTTTGCATGAAAGCTGAGTGAATTCACTTGCGCAAGGATTTAGAAATTAAGGTCTGAGTTTCAGATAAAAAACGGATGGTACCGCGTGTCAACGCTCCGAATATGGATGTGGCGCGTGGTTTTTTCTATGTCTGAGTGAGGACCATGATGGAGGAAATATGTCAACGATTGAAGAACAACTAAAAGCGCTTCGAGAAGAAACGCTGGCAGCCTTGAAGCAGATCTCTGCTGAAAATAAAAAAGAGATGCAAGAGCTACGCGTCTCTGTCCTTGGGAAGAAAGGCTCTCTAACCGAGATCCTCAAAGGGATGAAAGATGTCTCTGCTGAGATGCGTCCGGTCATCGGGAAACACGTTAATGAAGCCCGTGATGTTTTGACGGCTGCCTTTGAAGAAACAGCTAAGCTCTTGGAAGAAAAGAAAGTCCAAGCCAAATTAGCTAGTGAGAGTATCGATGTGACCCTTCCGGGACGTCCAGTCGCAGTTGGTCATCGCCATGTCTTGACCCAAACCAGTGAAGAAATCGAAGATATCTTTATCGGGATGGGCTACCAAGTTGTAGATGGCTTTGAAGTCGAAAAAGACTACTACAACTTTGAACGCATGAACTTGCCAAAGGATCACCCAGCTCGTGATATGCAGGATACCTTCTATATCACAGAAGAAATCTTGCTTCGGACCCACACATCACCAGTTCAGGCGCGTGCAATGGATGCGCATGACTTTAGCAAGGGACCTTTGAAAATGATTTCTCCAGGCCGTGTTTTCCGTCGGGATACAGATGATGCGACCCACAGCCACCAGTTCCATCAGATCGAAGGCTTGGTTGTTGGGAAGAACATTTCTATGGCGGACCTTCAAGGAACGCTTCAGTTGATCGTGCAAAAGATGTTTGGTGCAGAACGTCAAATCCGTCTGCGTCCTTCTTACTTCCCATTCACCGAGCCATCCGTTGAGGTCGATGTATCTTGCTTCAAATGTGGTGGAGCGGGATGTAATGTATGTAAGAAGACAGGTTGGATCGAAATCATGGGGGCCGGTATGGTTCACCCACGCGTGCTCGAGATGAGTGGCATTGATTCGACAGTCTATTCAGGATTCGCCTTTGGACTTGGTCAGGAGCGTGTAGCCATGCTTCGTTATGGAATCAATGATATCCGTGGCTTTTATCAAGGAGATGTTCGCTTCTCAGAACAGTTTAAATAATCATGTTAGTTAGAGTAAAAATCGATCAATTACAGACCTTACGTGACCTAGAGGTGGAAACCTATCGGGAGACCTTTGGTCCCTATATTGTTGAGGAAGACTTGGAAGAGTACTTCTCTACCGTGCTCTCTTTGGAGCAAATCGAGAAGGATCTGCTAGATCCAGAATCTGAAATCTATTTTGTCCTCAATGAAGAACAAGAAATCTGTGGTTTTCTCAAGATCAATTGGGGGCAAGCACAGACGGAGCCAGTAGAGATGGACAAGTCCTTTGAGATCCAACGGATCTATGTCAAAAAGGAATTTCATGGGGCTGGTTTTGGTAAGGAAATGTTTACCTTTGCCTTAAAAGAGGCTCAAAAACGTGGATTTGACTGGGCCTGGCTAGGTGTCTGGGAACGCAATTTTAAGGCACAAGATTTTTACTATCGCTTTGGATTTGAACGATATAGTGAACACCAGTATATCACCGGAGATACCGTGGATACAGACTGGTTGTTGAGAAAGAAATTGATATAGAAGGAACAAGGACTTCTATTCTAGAGAAAGGGAGGTTATGAGACCTTCCTAAGCCAGCCTCGAGCTGGAAAACACAAAATGAAAGGATCGAAACGAGGGTGACTGAAAATCTAGGAAAGATATCTAGATTTCTGCTTAGCCCTTGGTATCTTACATATGTTAGTTAGTTATAAATGGTTAAAACAATTGGTGGACGTGGATGTGCCATCAGAAGAGTTGGCTGAAAAAATGTCAACCACAGGGATCGAGGTAGAAGGTGTGGCATCACCAGCTGCTGGTCTCTCAAAAATTGTCGTCGGTGAAGTCTTGTCTTGCGAAGATGTGCCAGAAACTCATCTTCATGTCTGTCAAGTCAATGTGGGTGAAGGAGAAGCCCGTCAAATCGTTTGTGGAGCACCAAATGTGCGTGCAGGCATCAAGGTGATGGTGGCTCTTCCAGGTGCTCGCATCGCTGATAACTACAAGATTAAAAAAGGGAAAATCCGTGGTTTGGAATCCCTTGGGATGATCTGTTCACTTGGTGAGTTGGGCATTTCTGACTCCGTTGTACCGAAAGAATTTGCAGATGGGATCCAAATCTTGCCAGAGGATGCTGTTCCAGGAGAAGAAGTCTTCTCTTACCTAGACTTGGATGATGAAATCATCGAGCTTTCTATCACTCCAAACCGTGCAGATGCTCTTTCGATGCGTGGGGTAGCGCACGAAGTAGCAGCCATCTATGATAAGGCAGTCAATTTCAAAGACTTTACCTTAACAGAAACAGACCAAGCTGCAGCAGATGCTCTTTCTGTCAGCATTGACACAGACAAGGCTCCTTATTATGCAGCTCGTATCTTGGACAATGTAACCATCGCACCAAGTCCACAATGGTTGCAAAACCTTCTCATGAACGAAGGTATCCGTCCCATCAATAACGTGGTCGACGTGACCAACTATATCCTACTTTACTTTGGTCAGCCTATGCATGCCTTTGACTTGGATACCTTTGAAGGAACTGATATCCGTGTACGTGAAGCACGTGCTGGTGAGAAATTAGTGACTTTGGACGGGGAAGAACGTGAGTTGGAAACAAGTGACCTCGTGATTACAGTAGCTGACAAACCAGTAGCCCTTGCAGGTGTCATGGGTGGAGAAGCTACAGAAATCTCTGAAAAATCTACTCGTGTTGTCCTTGAAGCAGCTGTCTTCAATGGCAAATCGATCCGTAAGACCAGCGGTCGCCTCAACCTTCGTTCTGAATCATCTTCTCGTTTTGAAAAAGGCATCAATGTGGCAACTGTCAATGAAGCCCTTGATGCAGCAGCGAGCATGATTGCAGAGCTTGCAGGAGCAACTGTTCGTAAGGGAATCGTTTCAGCAGGCCAGCTTGATACTTCAGATGTGGAAGTTTCTTCAACTCTTGCTGACGTCAATCGTGTTCTTGGAACTGAGCTTTCCTACGCAGATGTCGAAGATGTCTTCCGTCGTCTTGGTTTTGGTCTTTCTGGAAATGCTGACAGCTTCACAGTAAGCGTTCCACGTCGCCGTTGGGACATCACCATTGAAGCGGACCTCTTTGAAGAAATCGCTCGGATTTATGGTTATGACAAATTACCAGCAACCCTTCCAAAAGATGACGGGACAGCAGGTGAATTGACAGCGACTCAAAAATTGCGTCGCCAAGTTCGGACCATTGCTGAAGGAGCTGGTTTAACAGAAATCATCACCTATGCCCTGACAACTCCTGAAAAAGCAGTTGAATTTGCTACATCGCCAAGCAACTTAACAGAACTCATGTGGCCAATGACTGTGGATCGTTCAGTCTTACGTCAAAATATGATCTCAGGGATCTTAGATACCGTAGCTTATAACGTCGCTCGTAAGAACAAAGATTTGGCCCTCTACGAGATCGGAAAAGTCTTTGAACAGACAGGCAATCCAAAAGAAGAATTACCAAACGAAATCAACAGCTTTGCCTTTGCTTTAACTGGCCTAGTCGCTGAAAAAGACTTCCAAACTGCAGCTGTTCCAGTTGACTTCTTCTATGCTAAGGGAATCCTTGAAGCCCTCTTTGCTCGCTTGGGTCTTGACGTGACTTATACAGCAACACAAGAAATCAAGAGTCTCCATCCAGGTCGTACAGCCCTAATCTCACTTGGTGACCAAGTGATTGGGGTCTTGGGTCAAGTCCACCCTGTAACAGCTAAGGCTTATGATATCCCAGAAACCTATGTGGCAGAATTGAACTTATCTGCTATTGAAGCAGCTCTTCAACCAGCCGCAGCCTTTGTGGAAATCACTAAATTCCCAGCTGTGAGCCGTGATATCGCCCTTCTCCTCAAAGCAGAAGTGACCCACCAAGAAGTGGTTGATGCGATTCAAGCTGCTGGCGTGAAACGCTTGACAGACATCAAACTCTTTGACGTCTTCTCAGGTGAAAAACTAGGAATCGGTATGAAGTCTATGGCCTACAGCTTGACCTTCCAAAATCCAGAAGATAGCTTGACAGACGAAGAAGTCGCTCGCTACATGGAAAAAATCCAAGCGTCACTTGAAGAAAAAGTCAATGCAGAAGTGCGTTAACAAATGTATATAGGAAAAACCGTTGATGAGATGCATCAACGGTTTTTTAATCAGTTTTATAAGATTGTTTCCATGACAGTTTCTTGAGGCTTCATTCCCTGTCTTTGATAGAAGCGAAGGGCTCTTTCATTGTCATTCTAGACATTAAGTGTCATGTTGTAGCATCCGATTTCCTTGGCATAACGAAGGGCAAACTGATAAAGTTGATCGCCGATTTTTTGTCCACGCGTTGCTTGATCGACACACAAGTCCTCGATGAAGAGGGTTTTTATCGGATGAAGCACAGGATTGTCAGAGACTTCTTTAATAGTGACGAAGAGATGTCCTAGGATTTGGCCATCCGCATTTTCATAGACGAAAATCGGTGTCTGATCTTGCGCCATTAACTGTTCTAACTCTTCTTCACTATATTTTTCGCCACTTTCCTTGAAAATATCGGGACGAGCTTGGTGGTGAACGGAAAGAATCTGTTCTAAGAGACCAATTAAAGCAGGAATATCTTTTGGTTGCGCTAAACGAATCGTCATGTAGGTTCTCCTTGATCGTATTTTTTTCATTATAAAAATTTTTTCTAAATCTTGTCAATGGGAAAAGGAACGCTAAAAGGTGCGCAAATACAGACCTTTTAT
>JAPJPE010000051.1:0-3049 GCA_030825825.1 Streptococcus sp.
TTGCTCGACAATCCAAAAATAATTGAGAGGCTAGGACTTTTGTCCCAGCCTCTTCATTTTAAAATTCAGCGACAAACTCCTTGATGGCTTGGGCCAGTTCATAGGGTTTCTCGGTATTGAGTAGATGGCCTCCGTCTGCGATTTCTTGATAGCGGCCTTTTGGCAGGAGCTTGGCCAATTTTTTAGAAGAAGATTGATTGGCCCAATCTTTGCCACCACAAACAACCAAGCTAGGAAGAGGGCAAGCTTTAACGGTATCGGTTAAATTGAGCCCTTTTAATTCGGTCAAGATTTGAAGCATCTGTTGTTTATTGGCATCTTGTTTTTCAAAGACATGCTTGGGAAGCAGACGAAAAAGGAGAATCTGGAGCCGATAGAGGGGATTGGTGTTGAGTTTGTATTGAGTTCCCGCAAGGACCAAGCCCTTGAGTTGCGGGAAGTCTTGTCTTGAGAGATCAAGAGCGAGCACGCCACCTAGTGAGAGTCCTACCAGAATAAAGGGTTCGCTTTCTTGCTGGAGGCGCTCCATCAACCTTTCTTTAACTTCCTGATAGCTTTCTTTTGGATGGGAGAAAATATCAAAAGTTTTGGAGTGCAAGGGTGAAAGTGCAAATTGGACTCCTTGCCAAGAGAGGACATCCTGCCCTAGTCCATGTAAAAAAATAAGTTTCATCAGGAATCCTTTCTTGGAAAATCGAGTTCGTAGAGACCACGAAGAGCATTGCAGGCATAAATACGATCAGCGTCTGTTAAATCGTTCAGAGTTAAGAGTTTTTCTTCAACTTGCTGGGTCTCAAGAAGATGGCGCCGATAAATGCCATCGAGTAAGGGGAGGTGAGCTGGTGGGGTATAGAGTTGTCCCTCTATCTCCAGCACCAGATTGCCAATCGTCGTCTCCAGTAAGGTTCCATCTGGCAGATGGAAAATTTGCTCGTGATTTGACTGGCTGAGATGGTCTCTCTGACTCGTTTTGAAATAAGTAAATGGCGTCGCTAAATCAAGCTTCTGCTCGGTCAGTTGGGCCTGTAGATAGCTAGCTGGCAAGTCTGTCAGCTCCGTGATTTCTAGGTGGAAGGTCCCGTTTTTTTGCAAGGCAATCCGACAACGATAGTCAAGGTTGGACTCCAAATGAGCAAGCTCTTCTTGAAGTTCTTTCAGGAGTTTTTGCTCATCATAAGGATAGGCAAAGTAGCGACTAGCCTCTCTCAAACGGGTTAGGTGTTGCTCCAGGAAGGTCAGCTCTCCTTTGTGGATGCGGCCAGTCGTCAAAAGCTCAAAGCGAGGCTCTTGACGGTAGAGAACAGCCGATTTTTGCTTGGTTTCCTGGTATTCACTTTCCCATATGCTGTCCCAAGTGATGCCTCCTCCCACACCATAGATGGCTTTGGTGTCTTGCATTTGAAGGGTCCGGATGGCCACATTAAAAATCCGTTTCCCTTTTGGAAGAAGGATGCCGATCGTTCCACAGTAGACACCTCGAGGAGCCTTCTCCGTCTTTTGAATGATTTCCATAGTGGAGATCTTCGGTGCCCCTGTAATCGAGCCACAAGGAAAGAGAGCTCGGAAGGTTTGGACCAGGTCGATCTCAGCTCGCAAGCGACTTTCAATGGTCGAGGTCATCTGCCAAACGGTGGAGTATTGTTCAATTTGGCAAAGATGGGTCACGTGCTCACTTCCAATCTCCGAAATCCGGTTCATGTCATTGCGGAGGAGGTCGACGATCATCATGTTTTCTGCTCGATTTTTTGGATCGGCTTCTAGCCAAGTAGCCTCTTGAAGATCCTCTTGGTTAGTGAGACCACGGTGCGTCGTTCCCTTCATAGGGCGCGTGGTCAGTAGCCGGTCGTCTTGCTCAAAAAAGAGCTCAGGACTGATGGAGAGGATGGAGACATCATCGTGCTGGATGAAGGCATTGTAATGGGCCTTCTGCTCCACCACTAGTCGGTTGTAGATAGCCAAAGGATCAGCCTCTAGCTCTTGAGAAAGCTGGACGGTGTAGTTGACTTGGTAGGTGTCTCCCTGGCGGATGTGGTGATGAATGGACTTGATCGCTTCTTGGTAGGCAGGAGCCTCGACCTCTTCCTGCCAATTGGCTGGAAGGTCCACAGCCTCGTAGTCCTCTGGGAAAGGAAGGGTTTCGACCTCTTGGTGGATGGTGAAGTAGAGGAGATACTCTCCCATGAGGGGTGCAGGATGGACAGCTAATTTTTTCTCAAAAGCAGGAGCAGCCTCATAGCTGACATAGCCAACAGCATAAAAACCAGCCTCCTGATAGGCTTCTACCTCTCTTAGAAGAGTCTCTACCTGGTCGAGGTCTCTTGTTTTTAATTCTTTTATAGGCTCGGTGAAAAGGTGTCTCAATCCAAGTTCTTTAAAATCAATAATCGTTTGTTTATGCATGCTTTGAGTATATCAAAAATAGAGGGAAAAAGGTAGATCAGGTTCGAAAGATTCCTTGCTTGCTCTTCCCTTTCATGCTAAAATAACCATAGAAACTGCTTTGGGCAAGGAGTAGGACCATGCAAAAGAATCCCCTCTACAATACTTCTAGTATTAGTCTCTTTCAATACCTCTTTGCGATTGCAGTGATTTTGGTGCATAGTGGTCGCTTAACCTCCTATGAGCCACTGCATTTTGGACTCAAGAGTATGCTCGGACGGCTAGCGGTGCCATTTTTTATCGTCTGTGCCAGTTTTTTCCTCAAGCAATCCCTAGGGAATTCTAAGAAAATGAAGGCCTATCTGGTCAAAATTGTTAAAACCTATCTATTTTGGAGTTGTGTCTATTTACCATATGCCTGGATCTTTTTTTCTAGCCTCAAACTCCCTGTCTATCTTTTTCCAGCAGGTGTTCTCATTGCACTGATCTATCTGGGAATGTGCTACCAACTCTGGTATATCCCGGCCTTTTTGCTGGGCTTGTTTTTAGTCAACCAATTGGTCAAACGCCTAGGTATGGTTTGGACGGGTGTGATCACCTTGATCCTTTATTGCTGGGGCTTGATCGAGACCTATTCGGCTTATCTGGACACCACAAGTCTTCTCAAAGG
>JAPJPE010000051.1:3149-8304 GCA_030825825.1 Streptococcus sp.
CCCTCTCTCTTATCCAGACAGAGGCAAGCTGATTTTTGTGACGGCCTTGTTTGGAAGCCATCTCTTTGGAATGGCCATGCTGTGGGTACGAGATAGAAGGGAAAAACAAAAGATTCCTTCAAATGGTGAAGAGTTAGATAAAATAACCAACCAATAGTAGGGTGTACAAAACTCAAGCAGATGTGTTTGAGTTTTTTTGTATGAAGAAAATCAAGGAAGAATAAGAATTGGCAGACTGCTCCTCCTTGTTTATAAATGTTTTATTTTCTTGCCCTTGGATATAAGAAAGGGGAAATCAGTACCAGATAGTGATTTATAATATAGACATCATTGTAAATAATGTCTATATTATTGAATAGTGATGATTTAATTTGAAAAGCAATAGATATTCTAAAAAATAATTGATAAAATTAAAGGGAGGGCCTTTTTGGAAGGCTAAGAAAAGTAAGGAGATAAAACATGAAAAAGCTTAGTTTATTATGGAAAAACTTTTTGAACAAAGGTTTTGTCATTTTAACGATTCTCATGATGCTAGGCCAGCTTGGTCAAGGGGCTGTAACTGCCTATGCCAACCAGCTAGCAGTTGGAGATAACGGGGCCTTGGATGTTACCCTCTTGTATGGGGACAAACAAGACCATCCAGGTGGCATGTCCTATTTTACAGGGGATACCATGTCTGGCTATATCCAGATTACCCCTAAAAATTTGACAACCGACATTAACGATGTCGCGATTACTTTGAAAGTACCAGGCAAGTACCTCAGAGAAGTCAGCATTCCAGACTTTAATAGTGCCTCAGAGCATGATAAACCAACGGTAACAAAGGTTGGTGATGATTATCAAGTCACCCTTCACTTTAGCAATTACCAAAAATCAGAAGTGTTGACCTTGCCTTTTATCGGGAAGTTTACAATCGGGTATCCACCGACGAATTACTCGCTAGATATCACAGGAACTTTGAACATCAATGGGCAAGAAACAGCGCTCAATGATATCATTTGGAAGCCTAAGTACAACGATTATCGTTTCACCAAGTACATCAACCAAAACTTGAACGAAGCCATGTCTAAGGACTATGCGGAAGCAATGCCAGGTATTGTCAAAGGTGCGGATGGAAAGAACTATATTGAAACACCAACTTCTGTTCCATTTGCCTTCCAATTGGACGGAATGCGTGGTCAATACGGTGGTCAATACCGTCAGTTAGAATCAGCAACGATCACTGATAAGTTACCAACCTATACAGATAAGAGTGGGAAGACTCGCACAGCTGTTCTCGATACAGCCAAGTCTGAAGGCTGGGTAGACAATGGAGATGGTACCGTTACGAAGACGTTCAAGGCGGATGCAAACGACAATCCAGCAGCTTATCACCAAGAATTTATGACCAAAATCAAGGATACAAGTTACCTCTACTTGAAATTCCCTGATTTGGTCTTAGAAAAAGACCAAACCCTCAAGGACGTTCTTAGTAAGGATTTGACCAATACTGGTAGCATCGTAGGAATTCCTGCCAACCGTGGAGAGGGAGAACCAGATATTACTGCGGAAGATTCCCTTATTTTCCGTTTGACTTCACGTGACCTTGAAGGAGCCGGAAGTTTTGCCAAACGGGCTGATGGGGATGTTTATGATTCAACAGACTACAAGGCTGCTAATTACAAGTGGATTCTAAAATTTCATAATAACACCCCTTCACCTCAGAAGAATTTTGTTTTTTACGATGAGACTGTGGACCCTCGCTTGAAGTTTACCAGGATCGATTATAGTCGCCTGATGGAAGGAAACTATGGGATTGGGAAACAAATCCATACCATTGTCAAACGAATCATCCTGACTATGGAAGATGGTAGTACGAAAGAAATTCAGTCAGAAGCAGATAAAGACGGGAACGGTCTAATTGATTTGACCAAGTATGGAACCGTTGTGGGCTGGCGGATGGAAATGAAGGATGATTTTGTCCTTCAATCTGGTCAGGGAATTACCCTCAATAGCTATACAAGCTTCAAGGATCCTGAAAAGACGCGTTACGATGAAACGGATGCGACCAAAAATGTTTACAAGAACACAGGCCGTGTGACCTATAAAACACAGTCAAATGTTGCCAAAGATCAGTCAGCAGATTGGACTTTCAAGCTGATCCCTATGAAGGAAAGTTTTGAAATTGCAAAAACGACTGATTACAATGATGTTCGCTATACTGATGGACAAAATATTCGTTTTGGTTTGATGGCAACCAAAGTAGTTTTAGATCCTGATAAGAATTATGGAGACCTACGGATTATTGATCTTTATGATCCGAATACCCTTAAAGTCGATTTTAAAGATTTTGAGAGAAACCTTGCCTCTAGTGAAAAAGGTATGAAATTCCTTAAGAGCTACGAGGTCATTGAAAATTACCACAATTCAGGTCGAACCGCTATTGTGATGCATTTGGACCAAAAAGAGTTTATTAAAGCTTCTCTTATGGATCTTAATCGTGTGCGTTTACCGTTTATCGTGGCCGATTTAAAAGGAAAAGATGACGGTGGGACCTTCACCAATAAAGTATATGTGGCAGGAGACGGAATCCACGATCTTGAAAATGCCAACCCTGATCGAGTTACTGAAGACGTGTATGACCTAAACGGGAATGGTTCAACAACGGATAAGATTCCTTATGCTCAATCAAACTATACAATTGTCGCAGCTGAAGGGATCTATGCCCGCAAATACATCGCTAAAAATGATGATCTATCCGATGCATCTACTGTTACTCGTACCTTCAAGCCTGGTGAAACCTTTAACTACAAGATCACCATTAAAAACAATACAGATAAGCCAGTCGAAAACGGAGTTGTTTACGATGCTCTACCAAAAGTACACGATGTCAACACCCTAGATGGGTCGAATCGTTTGACTGAATATACGGTTAGCCTCCGTGGACCTGTATCTGCCCCTGAAGGCTGGACAGTCTACTACACGACAGACTCTAGCGTCACAAGTGACACCATGGAGCAGGCAGCAGATAAGGATATCTGGACGACAGCCGTAGCAGATTACAGTCAAGTGACGGGTATCAAGTTTGTGGCGGATAAAGGAACGACCATTCCAGCCCGTAGCGAAGCAAACTTTGGTGTCCCAGTTGTTAACCCAACGGAGTTGACCAAAGACGTCAAAGACTTGATGCAAAAACGCACCAAAGATAATGAAGACAACGGTGGTCGTTCAGGTGTAGTCCAAGCCCATAACCAATTTGGTTACAAGGCCAAAGGCCACGAAGGAAACCGTGAGTCCAATACCGTAACTGCACAAATCTTCTCAGCTGCTTTCCAAGTCAAGAAAGTGGATAAGGACAATCCGAAGAAAGTCCTTGAAGGTGCTGAATTTACCTTAACAGATGCTAATGGAGCTGTTGTTGCGACGGCAACTTCTGATAAGAATGGAGAACTTTCATTCAGTACCTTGACAGAAGGAACCTATACGCTCAAAGAAACACAGGCACCTGCAAATTACAAGTTGGATGAAACAGAACATGCAGTGGTTGTGACCTATGATGCAGACAAGCAAATCTACCACGTCACGGTGGATGGAAAAGCTGTCGGCTCAAAAGCTCTTCCTCTAGAAATCGCGAATGAAGCAGATATCAAGTATATCGATCTTGAAGCTTCAAAAGTTTGGGATGACCAAGACAACCAAGAAGGGCTTCGCCCAGAAAGTGTCGAATTCCAACTCTATAAGAATGGAAAAGCGGAAGGAAAACCAGTCACGGTCTCGGCTGCAACAGACTGGAAAGCTCACTTTACGAACCTTCCAGATAAAGACAGCAATGGCAAGCTCAATACCTATACGGTCAAAGAAGTGAAAGTACCGACTCATTATACAGTTGATACAGAAGAAGCCAGCTTCACTGATGGAAAAGCAACCATAACCAATAAACGCACTCCTGAGACAACGACAGTTACCGTCAAGAAAGTCTGGGATGATGCTGATAACCAAGACGGTCTTCGACCTACAACTATCAAAGTTCACCTCTTAGCCAATGGAAAAGAAGTGCAATCAATCGATCTTGCTGGTCAAGGAAATGAATGGACGCATACTTTCACAGACCTACCAGTCTACAAAGATGGCCAAAAAGTTGTCTACACAGTGACAGAAGACAAGGTGGATAATTACACCACTAAGATTGATGGAACAACGATCACCAATAGCTACAAACCAGGTAAGACAAGCCTCACCGTTACCAAAAACTGGGAAGATGCCAATAACCAAGATGGCCTCCGTCCAAAAACGATTAAGGTTCAATTGTATGCTGGTGATGAAAAAGTTGGTCAAGCTGTTGAATTGTCAGCAGATAACAAATGGACCCATACCTTCTCAAACCTAGACGAGAAGAAAGCTGGCCAAGTTATCAACTATACCGTCAAAGAAATCGATGTCCCAGAAGGCTACACACAAGCCGTCGAAGCAACGAATCCAGGCCAAGTAGTCGTAACCAATACGCACGCTCCAGAAAAGACCAAAGTAGAAGTGAGCAAGAAGTGGGAAGATGCTGATAACCAAGATGGTCTACGCCCAGCCAGCATTCAAGTTCAATTGTACAAAGATGGCGTTCCTACTGACCAAGTATTAGAACTTTCTGCAGCGAATGATTGGAAAGGTGCATTTGAAAACCTTGATGCCAAGGCAACTGGAAAAGCCATTACTTATACGGTTAAAGAAGTTACTGTCCCAGATGGTTACAAGGTGACGGTAAATGATAAGGACAAGGCTAATGTTGTCTTGACCAACACGCATGAACCAGCTCTTACAGAGATGAAAGTCACTAAGAAGTGGGATGATGCCAATGACCAAGATGGCCTCCGTCCAAAATCCATCAAGGTTCAATTGTATGCAAATGATGAAAAAGTAGGAGAGCCGGTTGAATTGTCAGCGGACAATAAATGGACTCATACCTTCAGCAAGTTGCCTGAAAAGAAAGCTGGCCAAGCGATCAGCTATCGTGTGGAAGAAGTAGATCTTCCAAAAGGCTATGAAGCAAATAAGGTTGAGGATGAAAAAGGAAATGTGGTGATTACCAATAAACATGTTCCAAAAGAAAATCCGAAACAACCAACTCCGCCAAGTTCATCTGAACCAAAGAAACCGGGTCAACCTGAACCTAAAAAACCAAGCC
>JAPJPE010000052.1:0-4387 GCA_030825825.1 Streptococcus sp.
GTTACTTCTTTCATCGCTTTCCTTTCTTATTTCTCCCTTACTATACAAAAATAGGGTTTAAATTTCAAGTTTCAATGATTATTTGAAGATAAAAAAACGACCTCCTAAAAAGTCGTTTTTTTATTATTAGAAGCGAATTTGCTCCCGAGTTTTTTCATACGAAGTAACAAAGCGATCTGTCACTCCAGCTTCTACCATCTCCAAAGCATCTGAGATGACTTTAAAGGAAGCTGCATAGTCATATTCTCTTTCGAAAATATAAAGGGACTCATCAAAAGCTGCTTGCACATGATCATCAAATGAACGATAGCGATTTGAATATTGCAACAACTGCTCTGTTAAAGTAGCATTTTGTACAATTCGATAAGTCGCTTCTTCCAATTCATTCATATCATTTGTCAAAATATCTAACAAACGATTGGTTGATTCGATGTTGATTTTATCCCCTTCCAACTCATCCATCAAAGCCTCTGTATTGTTGCTTGCTGTGAAGAATAATTCCAAGAATTCTTGAGGGATTCCTGGCAAGTTTCGCTTGTCCATATAGCGTTTAATGGCATGCAAACGGTTGGCATAGATGTTGACTTTTTGGCGAGCATTGGCATCGTCTTTTTCAATTTTTGAAAGGGAATCACTTAAGCTGATTTGCTCATCTTCGATTTCTTTCAAGCGAGCCTCAATAGCTTCTAACTCTTCTTCTACGATAGAATAAGCTTTTTGTGTTTCAGATGAATCTTTCAAAGCATCTTCTACCACATTTTCTTGTGAAGATAGCTCAGCTTCTAACTCTTTTAATTGTTGACTGAAAGCTTCATTCAAGACGAATGTTTTACCAAGGCGTTCCACTTCTGCTGCAAGGTTGCTATTGTTATCTTTTGCGTGTTTCAAATAGCCAGGCAGTTGTTTCACTAACTTCTTCACAACTTTTTGTGATTCAATTTCACGAGTAAAGATGTGATACAATGCATCGATTTCTTCTTGAATTTGTTCATTTTCGTAAATGGCATTGTCCAATTCAAGGGCGGATACATTTGCCATATTGTTCTTCAAGGAAGCATGCAACTGTTGGAAACGAGATTCAATATCTGTTTCAGTGAAGTGGTAGCCAGATTCCAAAAGCTTGCGGTAGCCACTTTCCAAATCCTCTAATTGGTCTGGAAGTTTTGACTGAAGAGCAGTGACAATTTCTGGCACTCGCTCAACAATTTGTTTTAAGGCCACAATATGGTTCTCAGCTGTATCAAGGATTTCAGCTGCTTCAACAGGGTCACCTGAAGAATTCAAGGTGACAAATTGTGAAAACTCAGATTGAATATTTCCAATTTGCTTTTCAATTTCAGGAAGTGCACTGCCATAACGATCTGGATCTGAAGTGACTTCTTTTTGAAGCTCTTCAAACATATCTAAGGCATGAACCACGCGTCCGCTATTTTTTTGTTCTTGCTCTTCAAGATCTGAAAGGGCTTGGCGAATCGCCTTGATATCTTCGTCGATCAATTGGATCTGACTTTCGATATTGTCAATGGCTTGTTTAGCCTTCATGAAACGGAAAGAATTATTGTAGCCTTCCGCCTCAAACAGATTGTTTTCAATATCAGCAAATGAATTTAAGGATAAATCTACCCATTTTTGATTCCATTCACGAAATGCAACTTGACTTTGACCAATCAAATGCATGTTTTTTACGGCCTCTACTTCATCGTTGACCGGAAGGTTATATAACTTTTCTTTTCGTTCTTCCAGTGCTGCCAGTAAGGCCTCGTTTCGTTTTCTCAAAATGACTGCAACCACATATCCTACAATCAAGATAAGGGCGACAATAAAGATGAGAACAATTAGTCCACTAGACATATAAAAACTCCTTCATCGTATTACTTGAACGTAATCCTAGTAATTATACCATAAAATATCCATTAATGGGAAGCGTTCGTTGAATTTTATACATCGAGTGTACTATATTCAGCGTTTTCTTCGATAAATTCCCGACGTGGTTCCACGCGGTCCCCCATCAACATATCAAATATCTTATCTGCTTCCGCAGCATCGTCTACTGATACCCGTGCCATCAAGCGGTGTTCGGGGTTCATAGTTGTTTCCCATAATTGGTGATCATCCATTTCCCCAAGACCTTTGTAGCGTTGGATGGTTGGTTTTGAGCGACCTTCTGAATAGCGTTCCAAAGCTGCAGCTAATTCTGCTTCTTGGTTCGCACCAGGTTGGATATATTCTTTGATCTCACTACCGACTTTGACCCCATAGATTGGTGGTTGCGCAATATAAACATATCCCGCTTCCAAGACTGGTTTCATATAGCGATAGATCAAGGTCAACAGAAGAGTTCGAATATGTGCGCCATCGACATCGGCATCGGTCATGATGACTAATTTTTGATAACGCGCTTTTGTGACATCAAATTCAGCACCAAATCCAGTTCCCATAGCAGTAAATAAACTACGGATCTCTTCATTGGCAAGAATCTTGTCCATACTTGCTTTTTCAACGTTCAAAATTTTACCACGGATTGGAAGAATTGCCTGAAATTCACGATTCCGACCTGATTTAGCAGATCCTCCAGCCGAATCCCCTTCGACGATGAAGAGTTCTGTTTCTTGTGGGTTGTTTGAAGAACAGTCTGCCAATTTACCAGGCAGGTTAGAAATCTCAAGTCCCGATTTCTTACGGGTCACTTCCCGTGCCCGCTTAGCTGCTACCCTAGCTTTCGCTGCTAAAATCCCTTTTTCAACGATTTTCTTAGCGATTTGTGGATTTTCCAAAAGGAAATCAGAAAAGGCATCACTAAAGAGTCGATTGGTAATTTTTACAACTTCTGAATTTCCAAGCTTTGTCTTGGTTTGTCCTTCAAACTGTGGGTTTGGATGTTTAACTGAGATAACTGCTGTTAAACCTTCCCGAACATCCTCTCCTGTTAAATTGTCTTCGTTTTCTTTTAAAAGTTTATTTTTCTTAGCGTAATCATTGATGACACGAGTGAGAGCTGTACGGAAACCTTGCTCGTGAGTACCACCTTCATGGGTATGGATGTTATTCGCAAAACTCATGACGGTTTCATGGTAGCCCGTAGTATATTGCATCGCCACTTCAACGGTAATATCATCCATTTCCCCATCTGTATAGATGGGTGTTTCAAAGATGACATCTTTATTTTCATTGATATATTCGACGTAACTAGAGATCCCACCTTCGTAGTGGTAATGCTTTTCCTGCTCTAAGCCTTCGCGCTTATCCGTCAAGGAAATACGCAAACCACGATTCAAAAAGGCTAATTCTTGAATCCGTTTGTTTAATTTTTCAAAATCATACTCAGTCGTTTCCGTGAAGATTTCTGGATCTGGAATAAAGTGAACAGTTGTCCCTGTCCGATCTGTCTCACCGATGACTTTCAAATCATCCACAACTTGTCCACGACGATACTCTTGGTAATGGATACTGCCGTTTTTATAGACGCGAACATCGAGGGATGTGGAAAGGGCATTGACAACAGATGACCCTACCCCGTGAAGACCACCAGAAACCTTGTAGCCACCTCCGCCGAATTTTCCTCCCGCGTGGAGCACGGTAAAGACAGTTTCAACGGCAGGTCGACCCGTCTTTTCTTGGATATCCACTGGAATTCCCCGACCATCATCGACAACCGTGATAGAATTGTCTTTTTCAATGAAAACTTCAATATGGCTAGCAAAACCGGCCAAGGCTTCGTCAATCGAGTTATCTACAATTTCCCAGACCAGATGATGAAGACCTTCTTTTGAGGTAGATCCAATATACATCCCCGGACGCATGCGAACGGCTTCTAGTCCTTCCAAGACCTGAATTTGACTGGCATCATATTCTTGCGCTTGAATTTCTTGCTGTTTATCCTCTGTCATAATTTCCCTTTTCTATTCAAATATAAACTGGTGTAAGTGGGGCATGGTATCAAATAAATAAGTTGTCAGCCCTGCCGCCTTCCCAGCTTCTATATCGATCGGACGATCTCCAATGACCAGACCGTCTTGAATGCTATATTTTTCTTTCAAATAGAGCATCGAGGTTGGATCTGGCTTGCGAGGAAAGCCCTCGTCTGCTGTTACAATCTCAGTAAAGAAGGGAGCAATGCCCGTCTGATCAATAAGGGTCAAAACTTGGCGATCTCGATGAGATACCAAAAAATGACGTCCTCCATGTGCTTGAATCTCTTCTAGTAACTCTTTTGCTCCATCAAATAAAACCGGATCTTGCAAACCTAAGGCTTCTTTTTTCTTGTATTCCGTACGAAAATTAGGAATATGAGGCGCAAAGGTATGAATTGCATCCTGTGTTGAGATTTTTAACGCTGCATAAACAGAATCATGATCGGCTTGGATGTGAAAGTCCTTCAATGTCGCTA
>JAPJPE010000052.1:4487-8261 GCA_030825825.1 Streptococcus sp.
GCTGCATAAACAGAATCATGATCGGCTTGGATGTGAAAGTCCTTCAATGTCGCTACAAAGGCATTTGTGGACGTTTCGTAATTATCCAATAGCGTCCCACCAAGATCCCATATAAAATCATGATAATTCATAGTCAATATTATACCACAAATGGACAAAAAAAATAAGCTAAAACCCTCATTTAGGGGGGATTTTAGCCATTTTTTACGGTCATTTCATTTTAAATCAAATAAAACTCTTTTCACACTATAAAAATGATCTACCACCAGAAACCGTTGTGTCCAAAAGAGCCCTTTTATGCACCTCCAAAGACGTCCTGATAGAGCATTCCTTGCCGAAGGCTTTGGGCATTTCCTCCAAAATGATCCACCAAGGCATAAGCTAAGGCTAGGGCTGTTGAAGGACCACGACTGGTGAGAAGATTACCGTCTTTCACCACTGTTTCTTTCTGATAATGGCCATCTTGAATCTCTTCTTCAAAGCCATCGTAACACGTATAGTGTTTATCTTTTAAGAGACCTGCACGCGCCAAAACAATGGGAGCGGCACAAATTGCAGAGATGGTTTTTCCTTTGCCACTTTCTTCCTGAAGGGCTGTGATCAATTCTGCATTATCCCTCAAATTCGCTGCTCCTGGCATCCCACCTGGTAAGAAGATTCCATCATAATCTGAAAGATCTCCATTCCAAAGGCGATCTACTTCCACTGTAATTTGGTGAGAACCTGTGACTGTTTCTTCCATACCAATGAGGTCGCAGTCAATCCCAGCACGTCTCAAAACATCGACAATGGTCAAGGCTTCAATTTCTTCAAAACCGTTTGCTAAAATCGTTGCTACTTTTTTCATTTTCATTCCTTCTTTCTAACTATTGCGCCTTTTTAAGGACTACTTTTTTACGGATTGGAACCTCTTTTTCTGGCCCTTTCTTTTTACTACTATGATTATATATTGAGAGTACTAGACCAATACCAATCAGATTACTAATAATAGAGGAGCCTCCTTGTGAGATAAAGGGGAGAGGAATCCCCGTCAAGGGGAGAAGGCCTGTTACCGCTCCGACATTTTCAAAAATATGAAAGACCAGCATCATAATAAATCCGATGGAAATATAGGTATAAAATTGGTTGTTGGACTGGAGGGTGATTTTTAAAATACGGTAAATCAGGGTCACATATAAAATCAACAGCACAAGAGCTCCAACAAAGCCAAAGTCTTCTGCTACTACTGTAAAAATCATATCACTTTCCCTTACGGGAACCAATAAATTAGATACATTAAATCCTTGACCAAAGAGGCCACCACTGGCAATGGCTAGCTGTCCTTGCGCCTGCTGGTAGGTGGTTGTTTGTGCATAGTCAAAAGGATTTAACCAGGCTAAAATACGGTTCATTTGGTAGGTTGGCATCCCTACTTGCTGGTGCAGAAAAGCCCGACCCCCTTCTGATAGAAAGAGAAAGAGAAAGCCTGCTAACCCACCTGCCAGAAGCAAGATGACCGGCAAGATAATTTTCCAGGAAACTCCTGAAACGAGCACTAAGCCCGCAAAGATGGCCAAGAATACTAAGGCTGTTCCCAAGTCCTGCTGGAGGGCCAATAAGGCAAAGACCGGAATTGTATAGATGGTCAACTCTAGAATTAAAAACCAATCTTGTCGTAACAATCGCTCACGACCCTTATTTCTTTGTAAAAATCGAACAATAGAACGTGACAGCATCAGGATGAAGGGAATCTTCATAAATTCTGAAGGCTGAAATAAGGTGATGTTTCCATAAGCTACCCAGTTTTTTGCTCCTGTTGAAGCCACCAAGTTTGGATTATAAAAAACAAGAGGAAGAACCATCAAGGCCAAGCCTAGTAGGTAAAGAAAGGGAGTTATTTTCCAAAGAAATTTCGTACTAAAAATCGTCACAATCAGGCAAATGATACATCCCACACCAATCCAGGCCAATTGCTGCCCCAAAAAAGGCCACACCATTTGGGGATAATCATGAGAAACTGCCACATAAACGGATAAGATCCCAATCATAAGTAGGGTGAAGACAATTCCAATGATCGAATAATCCAGGTGGATCGTCCAAAAATGATTTTTCTTCATTCACGTTCCTTTCTGTGAGAATCATCAAATTAATTAATAGAACAACATCTGTAGAATCAAGCTAGATCCTGCCACACAAAACCAAGCAATCAAACCTACCAGAAGGGGGGCTGCTCCTGCCGCACGGAACTGTTTCCAAGAAACCTTGCTTCCGATTCCAACCAAGGCCATGGCCATAAAGAGGTGAGAAAGGTCATTTAGGTAAGGTAGGACCACTTTAGGTACCAGGCCAATAGAAGAAAGAATGGAAGCCACAATAAACCATATAATAAACCAAGGAATAATTTTCTTTAACATTCCTTTGTTTCTTCCTTGTTGTTTACTCCGATACCATTTTAAACCGATCAAGCCCAAACAAACTGGTACAATCATCAGGGCGCGTGTTAACTTAACAATTGTAGCCATTTGCCCCGCTGCTTTACTGTAAGAAAATGCTGCTGCTACAACAGATGACGTATCGTTAATGGCTGTTCCTGACCAGAGGCCAAATTGGAAATTAGACATATGCCATAAATGCCCTAATACTGGAAAGATAAAGACAGCCAAAATGTTGAAGAAGAAGATAGTTGACATAGATAGGGCAATTTCCTCTTCGTCTGCTTCAATGATCGGCGCTGCTGCTGCAATAGCAGATCCACCACAAATAGCTGTACCAAACCCAATTAAGGTCCGTAGATGAGATTTCAGATGGAAGACTCTCCCAAAAATAATAGCTGCAAGAAAGGCAACGGTTATCGTTGGCAGACTAATCTTTAAAGATGAAAGACCAGTAGAGGCTACTGTTGCAATCGGCAAGCTAAATCCCATGAAGATAATCGAATACTGCAACAATTTCTTACCGGACCAGTTCAAGCCTGGTCGTGAATTCTCCGGTAAATCCACAAATTCATTCAGGACAATTCCTAAAATTAAGGCAAAAACACTGGAGCCAATAATGGGGAAGAAATTTCCCAACAACATAGCACAAAGTGCCAGTACAAATGCAATTGCAAGTCCAAATCCTTTATTTTTCATTCTCTCAATTCCTTTCAAAAAAGTCAGCTGCTTGCTCAATAAGCCGCTCTCTCAATGTCGTGTGAAGGGGCAACACCTGTTGCAACCCGTCCAAAATTTGTTTTCCATATCGCTTGGTTACCACCCGCTGATCTAATAAAAGCACCAAAGATTCCTGATCTTGAAAACGGCTGGTTCTCCCAATAGCCTGTTTGAGTCTTAAAATCGCGACTGGAAGACTATAGTCATAAAAGGGATTTTTCCCCTGTTCTCTGAGTTTTGTATTCAGCTTTTGAACCATATAATCTTTAGGATTGTCAAAAGGAAGGCGCGTGATGATTTGAATCACTTCTTTTTGTTGGGAGAAATCGACTCCCTCCCAGAAGCTTCCCGTCCCCAATAAAATAGAGCTTTCTCCTCTGTCAAATCGTCGCTTAATATTAGCTGCATCTCCATTTCGATACTGGGCCAAGTGGGGAAACTTCAATGCGTTTGACGTCTCCAGTAACAATTCTTTTGAAGTAAACAAAAGAAAAATTGGCTTTCGTAAAGGAAGGAGTTCACCGACGAGCTGACAAATCTCCCCTGCGTACTCCACTGAAGATAAAGAAACAACATCTGGGAAATCTATCGGCACCAACAATTCCTGGTGTTGTTTGACTGTTATTGGCACCCGGTAGATTTG
>JAPJPE010000053.1 GCA_030825825.1 Streptococcus sp.
TATCAAGGAAACGACGTTCCAAATCAACGATGGTTTCACCATTCCAGTGCATGACTAGATTTGGTTTTTCAGTCACTGTCGCAACAACCACAGCATCAATATTTTCTTTGTTACATGCTGCAACGAAGGCGTCTACATCTTCTGGACGAACCACCACAGCCATCCGTTCTTGAGACTCAGAAATGGCAATTTCTGTACCGTTCAAACCTTGGTATTTCATTGGCACTTTGTCTAGATCAATTTCAAGACCATCTGCCAATTCACCGATAGCCACGCAGACACCACCAGCACCAAAGTCATTTGATTTCTTGATCAAACGGGTCACTTCCCCATTACGGAAAAGACGTTGAATCTTACGTTCTTCGATGGCATTCCCTTTTTGAACTTCAGCACCAGCTGTTTCAACAGATTCAACCGTTTGAACTTTAGAAGAACCTGTCGCACCACCGACACCGTCACGTCCAGTCTTACCACCGAGTAAAATGATCACATCACCTGCTTCAGGTTTTTCACGGACCACATTTTCCTTAGGAGCCGCACCGACAACTGCACCTAGCTCCATACGCTTAGCAACGA
Organism: Streptococcus sp.; assembly: GCA_030825825.1. GTDB lineage: Bacteria > Bacillota > Bacilli > Lactobacillales > Streptococcaceae > Streptococcus. Next base: position 577 of record JAPJPE010000053.1, read on the forward strand.
AACCTGGGTGGAAGTATTCACGAACATAAGTTGTTGCAAGACCAATTTGGTTCCCATATGAAGAATAACCATGAGCTGCTGTTTTAGAAATCACTTGTTGTGGCAATTTACCAATACGAGTTTCAGCAATTGGAGCTGTAATATCACCAGCACCTGAGATACGCATAGCTTGGTAAACGTAGGAACGCCCTGACAATGGGTCACGAATGGCACCACCGATACAAGTAGCCGCTCCACCAAATGGTTCAATTTCCGTTGGGTGGTTGTGGGTTTCATTCTTGAACATGAGAAGCCATGGTTCTTTGACACCATTGACATCCACTTCAATTTCAACAGAGCAGGCATTGATTTCATCAGACACTTCCATGTCATCCAAACGACCATTAGCACGCTCATAACGGCCAAAAATAGTGGCCATATCCATCAAGGTTTGAGGTTTTCCTGTACGTCCCAACTCATCACGCATGGCAATATACTTGTCATAAGTCGCTTGCAATTGTTTTTCAAATTTAGAAGCTGAGAAGTCGATGTTTTTCAACTCAGTCTCAAAAGTTGTGTGACGACAGTGGTCAGACCAGTAAGTATCCAACACCTTTAGCTCAGTCTCAGTTGGCACACGACCAATAGACTTGAAGTAATCTTGAATGAAGAGAAGGTCATCCACTTCCATTGCCAATCCTTGCTCTGCCTTATACTGTGCAAAATCTTCTGCCGTATAGCTTTCAAAGAAATCCAAGCTTGGAATGGTCTTGTCAGACTCAGAGAAATCCTGTTTCGCAATACCAACAGTGATATCTTTGAAACGAGAATCCACTGGGTTCAAGAGGTAGTTTTTGACAGCTTCCAACTCATTCGCATCAATATCCTTGTTGACCAAGTAAAGTTGCGCTGTATTCACTGTTACATCATTTGAACTACCAAGCAAAAGCAAAGCTTCTTGTGAAGATGCCGCACGTTGGTCAAATTGACCAGGCAAACTTTCGATCGCAAAGAAAGCATGCTTTTCAAGATCAGCCTGAACCGCAGCTTCATCCAAAACAGTATCGGTCACTTGCTCAGAGAAGATATGTTTTTCCGCACGCGCAAACAAATCCTCTGCCAAATTAAAGACATCGTAAACCTGAACAATCCGAAGATCCTTCAAGGTTTTCAACTGAAGATTATGCTGCAATTCTTTTACTAAAGAGTCCGATTTCACACGAAAATCAGCTTTTTTCTCAACGAAAATACGTTTATCCATTTTATTTCCTTTATTTCTATTCAAACATGTTATCGAAGACGAAGGTTTTCTATTTCAAAAAGATCACTTCAAACCTTGCAATTTTTCCAATACAACTTCATAAACATCTGTCAAGCTACCAAGATCACGACGGAGTGAAAAGGTCTAGTAGTCCTTGTCAGCCTGAGTCCTTTTACTTGAAAGACGAAGGTTTTCCGTTTCAAAAAGATTACTTCAAGCCTTGTAATTTCTCCAACACAACCTGATATACATCCGTTAGACTGCCCAAATCTCTACGGAAAACATCCTTGTCCATGTGGTGCCCTTCCGCATCCCAAAGGCGGCAGTTATCTGGAGAGAATTCGTCTGCCAAGATAATCTTGCCATCCTTATCAAAACCAAATTCCAATTTGAAGTCAATCAAACGAAGACCAATTTGTGCAAACCAATCTTTCAGCAATTCATTGATACGACGTGTTTCTTCCTTGATATAGGCAATTTGTTCGTCGTTAGCAATATCCAAAAACTTCACATGCTCGTCATTGATGAATGGGTCATCCAAATCATCGTTCTTATAGTAAAATTCAACGATTGGAGTTTTTAAGTCCAAACCTTCTTCAACGCCAAAACGTTTTGAGAAAGAACCCGCAGTCACGTTACGAAGAACAACCTCCAAAGGAATAATTTTCACTTTCTTGTTTAGTTGTTCAGTATCAGAAATACGTTCGATAAAGTGAGTAGCTACTCCCGCAGCATTCAATTTTTCAAAAATAAGAGACGAAATCTGATTATTTAGCACACCTTTTCCCTTAATAGTCTCCTTACGAGCCCCATTTAGCATGGTTGCCTGGTCCTTATAGACCGACTTAATCACATTTTCGTCCTCAGTAGTATAGATATCCTTAGCTTTTCCAGTATAAATCAGTTGATTGGTCATGACTTTGTTCGCCTTTCGTATTTTATCACCTTCATTCTATCACATACAAAGTGTATTTTCAATAAATTTCCGTACAATATAGGCAGAAACCGAATGAAAAGGACAGAAAAAAAGATCATCCAGAACAATCTCTGAACGATCCCTTTTCAACTACTTACTAGCAGTTCGTTTTTCGATATAGTCAACGACATCTCCTACCGTGTTAAAGTCATCAATAGCCTTGTCTGGAATCTCCAATTGGTATTCATCCTCAAGATTGATAATAAATTCCATCAATTCAACAGAGTCGGCTTGTAAATCCTTGCGCAAATCTGATTTCAAAGAAACTTGGAAATCTGGTCCCTTGCGGTCTTTGAGAAATTCCTCAATTGTAGCTAAAATTTCGTTTTGTTTACTCATACATTATCCTTCCTTCGATAATTCCTTCACTGATTTTCCAACAACATCTGTCTCTAACATAGTTCGAATCTGACGAATGGTACTATAGACTGCTTTTGCATCACTCGAACCATGCGTTTTAACAACAGGTGCTTGAAGGCCAAATAAAACCGCTCCTCCAACATCTGAGAAATCCAAGGTTTGTTTCAATGATTTCAACCGGTCCTTGAGGAGAAAAGCTCCTAGTTTCGCCTTCCAGTTTCCAGTAGCAATTGCTTGTTTCAGTTGCTTCAAGATCCCAAAAGCTGTTCCTTCCATCGTTTTCAAGACAGCGTTTCCCGTGAAACCATCCGCCACAACAACATCTGCAACACCATCCATCAAATCACGCGCTTCCACATTTCCAACAAAATGAATCGACGCATCCTCAGATAACAATTGGTAAGTTTCCTTGCGCAAAGGATCTCCCTTACTAGCTTCTGTCCCATTGTTCAATAGACCCACACGTGGTTTTTGAATCCCACGAACGTTTTCCGCATAGTAAGACCCCATTACAGCATACTGATGCAAGTGCTCTGGTGTATTTTCCGCATTAGCACCTAAGTCCAACATGTCATACCCGCGACCATCAACCGTCGGAAGTGTGGACATCAATCCAGGGCGTTCCACCCCTTTGATACGGCCAACGATAAAGAAGCCTGCTGCCAACAAAGCACCTGTATTTCCTGCAGAAAGCATGGCATCCACCTCACCAGCCTTCACATCCTTGGCAGCCAAGACCATAGAAGCTTGCTTCTTCCGACGAATAGCACGCGTCGGCTCATCATCTGAATCGATTTTTTCTTCCGTATGAACAATCGATACACGCTCTGTTGCTGTTAAATAGTTTTTGATTTTTGCCTCATCACCATACAAGACAATCTCAATATCATCAAAATCACGAATAGCTTGATTCACACCTTCTACCAAGGCTTGAGGTGCATTATCGCCCCCCATTGCATCTACTGCAATTTTTTTCATGTTTCACCTCCAGATGAATCTTTCATAATCGCTCCCCAATCACTTAAGGAATCGATAAACTTTTTAGCTTTTAAATGGATCCCTACATACTCCTCATACAACTGATCAATTGCCTGACGTAGAGCTGCTTTCATCTCCGCTTGTAGAGAAATCGTCTCTAGCTCACTGAATCGCACTGCTTGAAACTGATCCAATAAATAGAGAACATTTGGATGCCAGTGAGCGCGCCTCTCATCCTGATCATAATGATCCGGACAAAGGACCCCACTATACCGGAAGGAATAGTCAAAAGGAAGGCCAACCCGATGGCAGAAACAGCATTCATGCAGATTCAAGACAACCCCAAACCGCGATAGAATCTGAATCTCAAAAATATTGGTCAAAACCTCATAATCCAAGCCTTCTTCCATCAAAGACAGGGTCTTTTCCAAAAAAGTAAACAAGGCCGGATCCACCTGATTATCCTGAATACTGGCATCCGCAAGCGCCAAAACATAGGTCGCATAAGAAAGGGCAAAAAGATCTGCATTGATTTTCTTATAAACCTGCACATCTTGAAAATCATCAATATAACTCAACCCATCATCATTGATTTTCAGCAACATATCCGCCGTTACCAATGGTTGTAACATGGGATTCAACCGTGATTTCCCCGCATGTTTCACAAAAAACATCCGCTTACCTGACTTCTCCGTGAAGATTTTGACCAGCTTGTCATCCTCACGAAACTCCCGATTATACAGTACAATTCCCCGGGTCTCAATTGACTCCAGCATGTTCTTCCATATACTCCTTCAAGCGTTTCATAGCTTCCTTGATAACCTCCATGCTGGCTGCATACGACAAGCGCACATAACCTTCACCATATTGTCCAAAAGCAGCCCCAGGAATAAAGGCAACCGCTTTTTCACGCGCAAAATCTTGTAAGAAAGCAAAGGAATCCTGATTGTAACCAGCTGGGATTTTAGCAAAAATATAGAAGGCTCCATCTGGCTTAATCATCTCAAACCCAAGTGCGGACATCTTTTCAATAATATAATCCCGACGTTTCACATATTCCTTCTTCATTGGCTCCGCATCATCCCGACCAGCAGTCAAGGCCTCAATCGCAGCATACTGGTTCATCGTTCCAGCAGCCGTTACCAAATACTGATGACTCTTGATAAGTTGGGCCGTCAATACAGCCGGAGCAAAGATAAAGCCAAGTCGCCAGCCTGTCATGGCATGAGACTTAGACAAACCATTAATGACAATGGTCTGCTCAGGAATGAAGGATGCCATAGAGACATGCGCTTTTCCAGTATAAGTTAGCTCTGAATAAACTTCATCACAAATCACAAAGACTTCATATTTTTTTAGGACAGCAGCCAATTCTGCCATCTGTTCGCGCGAATAAGTGACACCCGTTGGATTAGCTGGATAATTGAGAATAACAGCCTTCAATTTTTCACCCTGCTCTAGAATCGCCTTTTCCAACTTTTCAGGAGTCAAGACAAAACGATCTGCTGTCGTATCAATTTCGACAATTTCCGCCCCAACCAAATTCACAATCGGTTCATAACCAGGATAAGCTGGCGCTGGGAGTAGCACTACATCCCCAGGTTCCAAGATCGCTGTCAAGGTGGCAGATAGGGCTTCAGTCGCACCGATCGTCACCAATATCTCATCCTCAGGACGGTAGTGAATACCATACTTGTCAGCCACAAACTGACTTGCAGCCTCACGCAAAGCCAGTAAACCACTCATCCCAGTGTAATGGCTAAAATTCGCATCAATTGCAGCCTTTCCTGCTTCTTTTACATGTTCAGGAGTTGTAAAATCCGGTTCCCCCAACGTCAAACGCAAGACACCAGGAATGGAAGAAATTGATTGATCGAACTGACGAATCAAAGAAACTTCAATCCGATTCAGATTTTTATTAAAACGTTTCGTTAAATCCATAGAACACCTCCAAAAACACTTATATTCATTATACTATAAATAGGACCCCATCGCAAAAGAACAAGCCAGATCCCCATCTTTTGTTCACCATCAAAGGACATTTCAATAATTCTTCCATACAAAAAAGACTTAGCAATGCTAAGTCTTTCAAATCCTTATTGTTGCCCACGTGTTGCCACATATGTCAATTGATCTGCATGTTTCGCCACAAAATCCTTCATTTCTGAATCAGGAATTTGACGAAGGTAGAGGTTAGAACGAATAGTTTCATCCTCTTCACGACAAGTTGACAATACTAAATATTTATCAGATGCCTTGATCTTGATATTTGGATTCTTAGTTTGCCCATCTTCATAAACCTTCTTCAACTGAGTCGTAAAGTCTTTGTCGTCTTCAAAGCTAGTACGATAGAAAGCAGTTGTTTCAGGTACAATCACCAAGCACATAGCTTCATAATAATACTTGCGCTCAGGCGTTTCAATGACAACATACGGATGTTGATCAAAGTAGTCTTGCTTGTCATAGTAGTTGACATCGTTAAACATACGATGATCACCAACCTTACTACCACGAGCATGACCAAATAACCAAGTCAAACGATCACTAAAATCTTTCTTATTATCCGTGTCCATGAAGACTGTACCCATATAGGGTTCATTTCCACCATCAAAAGTCTTATCCAAGTATGTTGCATTATCTCCTGTTTGAACGACAGGTTCATCCAACTCTGTACCTGGAGCATAAACATAAGCAATCGCTTCAGGGTTAACAGCCGTTAGTTGGTCAAAGCGATTCTTTAGATAATCTTTTTCTTCTTGACTAGGTTCATATTTCACAGCTTGGGTAGAAGAACTGCTACCAGAAGAAGCTGCTTTCTTAGTTGCGTTAGATGTTTTTCCACTAAATGGATTAAAGAATAAAAATCCAGCTACAATAACAACTATTGCTACTATAGCAGCAAATAGAAGAGCAAATTTATTTGATTTTTTTTCTCCAGCTCTTTTCATTCAATTGATCTCCTCAAAATGATTTTTTCTAAAAAATAACACTGAGCCCAAGGACTCAGTGATATTTTTATGAGCTAATTAATTAGAAATTATTTAACTGCGCTAGTTTTTGGAAGTGATTTTTCACCAGCTTTAGCAGATGAAGCTTTACCGTCTTTACCAGCTTTAGCTGCTTCTGCTTTTTCTTCAGCTGCTTTAGCTGCTGCTTTAGCATCTGAAGATGCTGGACGCAATGAACCACTAATTGCAGTAGCGTAGAATCCGCTAGGAGTGTTAGCTCCAGCTTTAACCTGAACATCTACCAACCATTTAGTTCCATCATGTGGGTTTGTAACTTCGATTGTTTGAACACCTTCTTCAGTACGGAAAGTACCATGTTGGCTACCATTCCATAGGTCAAGACCTTGAGTGAAATATTCAGGTGCTGGAACAGCAGTTAATTCTTTAGATGTATCAGCAAATTTGTTTCCATCGTAGTTTGCAGTAGAAACATCACCTTTTTTATCAACTGGAGTACCTTTGCCGATAGATGGGTCAACTTGAGTAGCACCTGGGTGTTTTTCTGTAGCTGAAGATGCTGGTGCGGCTGGAGTTGCTTCACCTTTAAGTTCACTTAAAGTAGGTGTGTCTCCACCTTTTTCAGTTTTATAAACTGGACGTCCTGTAGTATCTGCTGCGAATGCTGGAGCTGCTGCTGCAAATACTGCAAGAGCTGCTACTGATGATAATAAAACTTTTTTCATTGTTTTATCTCCTTTTATAGTTTAAAAATATTCGTTACTTCGTAACTATGATTAGTATACTAGGATATTC
>JAPJPE010000054.1 GCA_030825825.1 Streptococcus sp.
ACCTCATCAAAGTCATCAAGCGAAATGCTTTTGGCTTCCGGAACTTTGAAAACTTTAAAACTAGAATTCTCATCGCTTTGAATATCAAAAAGGAGAGAACCAATTTGGTCCTCTCCAGATTGTAACTTTTCATCAACCCACTACAGTTGACAAAGAGCCGAATTATTCGTGGCGTTTTTTAGCAACGAGTATGCTTCCAGCACCTGCAAGGGCAAGCCCTGCTGCAACAAGTCCAGTACTTACTGTTTCACCAGTAGAAGGAAGACCTTGTTTCTTACCTTCTTTTGATTGTTTACCAGAAGGATGGTTTCCTTTAGGTTTATCAGTTGAAGATGTTGGAGGTGTTGAAGGAGTAGTTGGTGGAGTTGGTGGAGTTGGTGGAGTTGGTGGAGTATATGGCGGAATTTTATTATTCACCACATTCCCTTTATCCACGACCAAATCTTTAGCTTGGGTAAAATCACTAGCTGAAACTGTGATAGGATTTGTTAACAATTGGTATCCAGTTGGAGCTGTCAATTCCTTGATGACATAATCTTTCGCTTCAAATCCAATGAAGGTTACAAGACCTTTCTCATCAGAGGTAGCAGTCGCTTGCCCTTCGCCATATGGGTTAGCTACTGGGGTCGTACCATCTGCTTCATAGAGTCCAAATACCGCACCTAGAAGCCCTTGACCTTCTTCACTCACCTTGTGCAATTGAATGTTGTAAAGCTTCAACTCAGGCTTATCAACAGTCGGAGGAGTTGGTGGAATTGAAGTGAACGGTTTGTTAACGACATTTCCTTTATCTACCACACTGTTTGAAGCAACCAAATCACTAGCTGCGATCTTGATGACTTCATCTGATAATTGGTAACCGTCAGGAGCTGTAAGCTCTCTCACTACATAATCTCTTGCTTCCAAGCCTGTAAAGGTTACAAGACCATCTTTATCAGAAGTTGCAGTCGCTTGCCCTTCTCCATAAGGATTTGCTACAGGAGTAGCACCATCAGCTTCAAAGAGACCGAATACGGCACCAACAAGAGCTTTTCCTTCTTGGTTCACTTTATGCAATTGGATGCTGTAGAGTTTCAATTCAGGTTTGTCAACAGTTGGAGGAGTTGGCGGAATTGAAGTGAATGGTTTGTTGACCACTGTTCCTTTGTCTACGACGAGGTTAGTCGCAGCTTTCAACTCGCTAGCAGAAACTTTAATCACATCTGCTGATAGTTGATAACCTTCTGGAGCAGTCAATTCTTTCACTACATAATCTTTTGCTTCAAATCCTGTAAAAGTTACAAGACCATTTGCATCAGAAGTTGCTGTCGCTTGTCCTTCTCCATAAGGATTCGCTACAGGAGTAGTACCATCGGCTTCAAAGAGTCCAAAGACAGCTCCCGCAAGAGCATTTCCATCTGCGTTAGCTTTGTGCAATTGAATGTTGTAGAGTTTCAATTCAGGTTTGTCAACAGTTGGAGGAGTTGGTGGAATTGAAGTTGTTACCAATTTGTTGGTGAAGGATGTCTTATCACCATATGCCACAGCAGCTTTGAGTGTATTGCTTGCATCATCTTTTGTGACAGTTACAGTCACGTCAATGCTTCCTTCATCGTAGGTCATTCCTTTTGCTTTGCTTTCAGGAATGACTTCTTTGATCGTGTAGTGGAAAGTTTTTCCTGCATCCTCTGATGAATATGAAAGGTCATCAAAGGCTACCGTACCATCTTCAGCATTTTGTTTTGTTTGAAGAACTTTTCCGGTTTCATCCAACAATTGGAAATTGAATTCGCCATTCTTCAATTCAGCACCTTCTAAAATCTTGCTAGCTGAAATTTTAGCTTTTGCTGGTTGAGGAGCCGTATAAGTGTTGTTAAATGTTTTATTCTCTGGATAGACAAGATCAGCTTTTAGAGCTTGTCCGTCTTGTGTAACCTTGACAGTCACTTGTTTTTCAGTTGTATCATAGGTGATACCTGGTGTATTTCCAACAACTTCTTTTACAGTGTAAGTGTGTTCTCCTGCTTCCTTATAAGAAATCGGATCAAATGTGACCTTGCCGTTTTTATTGGTAACAGTTTGAAGCTTAGTTGCACCCTCGTACAATTCAAAGCTAAACTCACCATCTGTTAGAGCACGACCTGTAAGAGATTTATCCAGTTCTATGGTAGCTTTTGTTTCTTTTGGCTTATCTTTCGGATTCACAATCGTTTTCGTTACTGAATGATCAGCACCAAAATCTTCAACATTAACTACAGTATCAGCTTCTTTAATGATATGACCTGAAGGGGCTTCAATTTCAGTTAAGATATATTTATCTTTTAAGAGTTTTCCAACAGCAATATTTCCATTTTCGTCTGATTCAAACTCACCGATAACTTGATTATTAGCTTGACGAACAACTCTAAATTTAGCACCTTTAAGTGGTTGGTTAGCATCATCGACTTTATGAATATTGATTGAGTAAACATAACCAAGACCAGCACCACCAGGAATTTGAACGGCAGCAGCATTCGTTACATTTTTGGTTTCAATACCTAGACCTTTAAGAGTTGCTTCATTTCTCAAGACCTCTCCGTCGGCAGGATCATAATTTAAACGAACATTATAAGCAATACGATATTGGTCATTTTCAGTAACATCACCTAAATCGATAACAAATGATTGACCATCTTCGCTAATTGTAATCTTATGTTGGTCTGTTACATCAACTCTATCAGAGAATACCCATTCACCAGCATCATAAGAGAATTTACCTTTAATAATTTTAATGCTATCTTTTTCGTAAGAAGCATTCGTAAATTGTAAGTGATCTTCGAGTGTGGCATTCTTAATATTTTGCTTTGTACGATTGACAGAAATCGTGTATTGAATTTCCCTTTGGTCCCCTGCGTTTACCCAACTAGTCTTTGTTAAAAGTCTAGGATTTCCGTCGCCAACACCAGTAAATGAAACTTTACCAGCAATTTTTGTTTCCTTATTAACGGTGATTTCTATTGGAACCTCACCTTTTTGAGGGTGTTTTTTGAAATCGATACGAGCGTAAAAGAAGAATGATCCGCTTGTATCTGAGTGTTTTTCAACATAATCCGTATAGGTAATTGTAATGGATTTATTATCTGGGTTTACTTTAGCATTTGCGATAACTTCATTCGTATTTAAATCTTTAATTGGAAACGAACTTGAAGTAATCATCAAAGCATCTGGAACAGTAACTACAGTTGAATCTCCTGCTTTAACATTTTTTCCAGACAAATTATAATCAGCGTTGATTCGGAAGGTTGCCCATTGTTGCAAGTCCCAGTCGAGAACTCCGCCTTCATTGTTGGATACTTTGATATTTTTGATCGTATCGACCAATTTTCCGCTAACGGTCACTCCAGGAGTTTCTGCTGAAGTGCGATTTAGACCTAAAGCGAAAAGCATGGCGACTAAACAAAGGACAAATGAGAAAATTTTAATATTTCTATTCTTCATCTTATCTTCCCTTTTCATAAAAAATTAGTGCCTAGTTATCAATGCCTGATTACTCTTAAAGATAGGAACGTCCAAATCCTATCTGTTGGTAATAAGAATTGAGTGCTGAGACACGACCTCCATAAAATTATTTTATAGGGTAAAATATTTTACTTTTAAAATTATTCCCTACAAAGGGAATTATAGCAAAAATAATGAGTAGCTTCAAGCTAAAATTGATGAAATGAGGCAGGAATTACGAACTTTTAAGAGATTTCATCAACTTTTGTTCTCTTTCAGAAAATAACCACGAAAATACCAGCCGATTTACAAAAAAGAAGGACGGAAAAGTAAGTTTTTATTGAAAGAATACGAATAGTAGAATTGAGGAGACGCTAGGGCAAAGTGATGGTATAATAGAAGAGATAGAAACATTTTAGAATGAAAGAGGAATTATGATGACAAAAATTCGTGGATTTGAACTTGTATCAAGCTATACCAATCAGGACTTGCTGCCAAAACGGGAGACGGCTCATGCGGCCGGCTATGACTTAAAAGTGGCAGAACGTACAGTGATTGCTCCCGGGGAAATCGTCCTCGTTCCAACTGGGGTCAAGGCCTATATGCAAGCGGGTGAGGTGCTCTATCTCTATGACCGTTCCTCTAACCCTCGCAAAAAAGGCCTGGTCTTGATTAACTCTGTGGGTGTTATTGATGGAGACTACTATGGCAATCCAGGAAATGAAGGCCATATCTTTGCTCAGATGAAAAATATTACGGACCAAGAAGTCGTCCTTGAAGTTGGGGAACGCGTGGTTCAAGCTGTTTTTGCACCATTTTTAATCGCAGATGGAGATGAAGCAGACGGAGTTCGTACTGGTGGATTTGGAAGCACAGGGCACTAAGATGAAGATTATCTTTGTCCGTCATGGGGAGCCAGATTATAGTATGCTTGATAAACTTGAAAATCCGCAACTCTATAGTGGTTTTGGTCGTGATTTAGCACCATTGACAGGAAAAGGTCGCAGTCTGGCAAAAGAAGTTGCTAAAACTGCATGTTTTGGAAAGGCAGAGATTATTATTTCATCGTCTGTGACGAGGGCTTTAGAAACAGCACATTATATAGCAGTTGAAACAGGATTGGGCTTATTTGTGGAGCCGTTTTTTCATGAGTGGCGTCCAGACATAGATGGCACTAACTCTGATTTAACTAGTGTATTGGTAGCTCATGAATATTATCTAAAACATCAAGGAGCTTTATCTGAAGATTCTCCTTATCGCTATGAAACTGATCTAGAGATGCGTCATCGTTTTTTAACAGCTTTGGAAAAATATAGAAATTATAAAACTATTATCATTGTAACTCACGGAATGCTCATGCGCCAGTTTGTGCCAAATGAAAAGATTGATTTTTGTCAAGTGATTGAGTGTGAGATAGAGATTTAGAAAGAGGTTTATCATCGCTAAGAAAAAAACGACATTTATTTGTCAAAATTGTGCCTACAATTCACCCAAATACCTAGGGCGCTGTCCCAACTGTGGTTCTTGGTCTTCTTTTGTTGAGGAGGTTGAGGTTGCAGAGGTCAAGAATGCGTGTGTGTCCTTGACGGGGGGGAAAAGACAGAAAGAAGAAATTTGCGACCGGCTTGCTGCTTGTATCTTCTCGTATCTTTGAGAAGCGTCGGGCTTCTTGCTTTAATAATCCAGATTTAAAAGATTTTTTAGAGGAAAACGGTGCTAAAAGCATAGAGTTTATAGGGGTAGATGGCAATGGCTGTGTTAAGGCTTCCGTTTTGGCAGCTACCAAGGAGAATTAATAGTTTTATGGGGATCTTAATATGAAAATTATTTTTATCCGTCACGGGGAGCCAAATTACCGTGAGTTAGAGGAGCGTTCCTATACTGGATTCGGGATAGATTTGGCACCCTTATCTGAGAAAGGAAGACAACAAGCTCAGGAACTTTGCAAAAATCCTTTGTTTGGCTCAGCTGATATCCTGGTGTCTTCTGCAGTGACGCGAGCTTTAGAAACGGCTTTTTATGTATCCTGTGCTACTGGCCTTCCTTTGAGGGTAGAGCCATTATTGCATGAATGGCAGGTTTATGAAACAGGTATAGAGAACTTTGAAACAGCTAGATGTCTGTTTTTAGAAAACAAGGGGGAGTTGCTCCCAAATTCTCCTGTTCAATATGAGACAGCTGTAGAGATGAAGTCTCGTTTTCTAGAATGCATGGCTAAGTATCGGGAACATCAAACTGTGGTAGTTGTAGCCCATCGCATGCTCATGCGCCAGTTTGTGCCAAATGAGAAGATTGATTTTTGCCAAGTGATTGAGTGTGAGATAGAGATTTAGAAAGAGGTTTATCATCGCTAAGAAAAAAACGACATTTATTTGTCAAAATTGTGCCTACAATTCACCCAAATACCTAGGGCGCTGTCCTAACTGTGGTTCTTGGTCTTCCTTTGTGGAGGAAGTCGAAGTTGCAGAAGTTAAGAATGCCCGGGTATCCTTGACAGGTGAAAAGACCAAACCCATGAAATTGGCGGATGTGACCTCCATCAATGTCCATCGTACCAAGACCGAGATGGAAGAATTTAACCGCGTCCTTGGGGGCGGTGTGGTCCCAGGAAGTCTGGTCCTGATTGGTGGTGATCCAGGGATTGGGAAATCGACCCTCCTCCTTCAAGTCTCAACTCAACTATCTCAAGTGGGAACGGTTCTCTACGTTAGTGGCGAGGAGTCTGCCCAGCAGATCAAGTTACGGGCAGAGCGCTTGGGGGATATCGACAGTGAGTTTTATCTCTATGCCGAGACCAATATGCAAAGCGTGCGAGCAGAAGTGGAACGCATCCAACCAGACTTTCTTATCATCGACTCTATTCAGACCATTATGTCTCCGGAGATTTCAGGAGTACAGGGATCGGTTTCTCAGGTGCGGGAAGTGACGGCAGAGCTCATGCAGCTAGCCAAGACCAATAACATCGCCATCTTCATCGTCGGACATGTGACCAAGGAAGGAACCTTGGCGGGCCCGCGTATGTTGGAGCACATGGTGGATACGGTGCTCTACTTTGAGGGGGAGCGCCACCATACCTTCCGGATTCTGAGAGCGGTCAAGAACCGCTTTGGCTCCACCAATGAGATTGGGATCTTCGAGATGCAATCAGGTGGGCTGGTCGAAGTTCTTAATCCGAGTCAGGTCTTTCTAGAGGAACGCTTGGATGGGGCGACGGGTTCTTCTATCGTGGTCACCATGGAGGGGACGCGTCCAATTCTTGCAGAAGTACAGGCCCTGGTGACTCCGACCATGTTTGGGAATGCTAAGCGGACGACGACGGGACTTGATTTTAATCGAGCTAGCCTCATCATGGCAGTGCTAGAAAAACGTGCCGGCTTGCTCCTTCAAAATCAGGATGCCTACCTCAAGTCTGCAGGTGGTGTCAAACTAGATGAGCCTGCTATCGACCTGGCCGTAGCAGTAGCAATTGCCTCGAGCTATAAGGACAAGCCAACCAACCCGCAGGAATGTTTTGTAGGGGAGCTGGGCTTGACAGGAGAAATCCGTCGGGTTAGCAGGATTGAGCAACGGATCAATGAAGCGGCTAAGCTCGGTTTTACCAAGATTTATGTTCCGAAAAACTCTCTGACTGGGATCACGACACCATCGGGGATCCAAGTCATCGGTGTGACGACACTAAGTGAAGTCCTAAAAAAAGTATTTCAATAGAAGAAAAGGTGCTAAATGGAAAAGTTTAGAGCCTTTTTCCGATGTGACAAATACATGCAGATAGCACCTGACAGAAAAGAGAGGATATGGTAAAATAATAGATGGTTTGAATTTCAAAGGAATAAAGGAGAGACCGTGTCTTATTTTGATAATTTTTTAACAGCCAACCAAGCTTATGTGGCGTTGCATGGAGACCTCCGTCTACCGATTAAGCCAAAAACACAAGTCGCCATCGTGACCTGTATGGATTCCCGTCTTCACGTGGCGCCTGCACTAGGTCTGGCTCTTGGAGATGCCCATATTTTGCGGAATGCTGGAGGGCGCGTGACTGATGATATGATCCGCTCCTTGGTTATCTCCCAGCAGCAAATGGGAACCCGTGAAATTGTCGTCTTGCACCACACAGACTGTGGGGCACAAACCTTTGAAAACGAAGGTTTCCGGCAGCATCTCAAGAAAGAGCTGGGAGTAGATGTGGGAGATCGCGATTTCCTCCCCTTTCAAGACATTGAAGAAAGTGTCCGCGAGGATATGAAGCTTCTCAAGGCTTCCCCTTTGATTCCAGAGGATGTCATTATCTCAGGAGCTGTGTATGATGTGGATACCGGATTGATCTCCGAAGTGAAATAAAATA
>JAPJPE010000055.1 GCA_030825825.1 Streptococcus sp.
AGGAAGTTCCCCGATTGGTCAACCAACTCCTTGAAAACAAACCCTTTAACTTAGAGAAGGCACAAACACTCTTACAAGAATTGAGAAAATAAAAGAACTAAGACAAGCTAATTCTTTAGTAAATTAATTCAAGTGATCCTGCAAAGAAATAAAAATAAGTTCTAATTTTTTAAATGAATCGAGAATATAATGAAACTTTCCGCCGTGAGAAAAGTGCTAGAAACACTTTTGTTTCTAGCACTCGGAATTATTGAGACCTTAGGCTCAATAATTAGTCATGGAACTTCTTCGGAGTTCGCTGACGTCCGTCTTCACCTAAGGAAAGTTTCTAAGATGATTTTATCTTCACTTTGAGAACTAAGACCCACGTCTTAGTTCTTTTGTGTTTGAAAAAAATTTCTTATTGTTTTAAAAATGGCAAATCGGGATGTTTCTTGGTATAGAGCACCACTTCGATAAAGGTCCCTACTTGGACGGCAAAGAGCAGTCCGACGAGAAGATTAATCCGATGGTCTGTTTCATAAAACGGAGAGTTCCATAAGAAGTGATTGGCTACTGTTGAGAGAACACACCAGAGCCCAAAGAGTTTTTCCTTTTGCTGGGTCACTTGAGACAACAAGAGGAAGACACCAACTGATACAACAGCTGTATAGAGGGCATGTGAAGCTAATCCACCAGATATCCGGTTAATGGCCTCAGTAACCGCGGCTAATTGGCTGGTTTTCGTTTGGCGGGCAACGTACCCTAAATCCTCAATGATTTGAAAACCAAAGCCAGATCCCAAGCCTGCAATTAGAATCGCTTTTAGATCTTTCTTGCCAACCATCAAGACAACCCAAAAGGCAACCAGAGTCTTAAAGAATTCCTCTGAAAACGGGGCCGTCAAAGCATCGGTCCACTTGTTAAAGACAGTGGCATCCTTGATCACATGGCTATTCATAATATCAATCAAGCTATTGCCTGAAAAGCTCAACCAGCCTGCTACGAAGGCTCCTCCAAACATGGCAATCCATAAGACATAAGTTGGGACAGACAACTGCTTAGCCAATCGTTTTGAAAAGAGATAGAGTGGGATAATGATAGCAGCTAAAACAGACAAGTTTAAAACCAAGTCTCTGCCTGCAGACTGGCTAAATTCTTGTTGAGAAAGATGACCGAGTTCAAACTCCAAGCCAATTCCTGCAAATAGTAGAAAGAGATAGATCGAGGCTCTTTGAATTTTAGTCATCTTGTTTTCCTCCCTTTTGTTTCTTTGAGCGAATTAGGTAGATCACAATCGCTAGAAGGGTTGCTCCGAACAAGCCTGCTGCTAAAATATAATCATAGTCAAAATCAACGAGATCAATTTTCTCTTCATAAGCAGCATCTTCTTCGTCTTCTAGATCTTGCAGAGCACTTTTTCCGTGTTCATCTGCTACCTTTTGTTCTGCTTCTTTTCTAATTTCTTGCAAGCGTTCAAAGGTTTTCTCAGCTCTCGCTATTCCTCCCTCTGTTGCCTTCTTACTCGCTTCTTCAGGCTGAGAAGCAAGGGCAATTTGTTCCTGATCACTCAGATCTTGTTCAACCATCCACTGAGATTCCAACCGTTCCATTTCAGTACGAATCGCCCCATCTTCGAATAAATCAGGATACTTGGCTACAAGGTCATTGATTCTTGAAATGGTCCAATACCAGGAGCGGTCATTGTAATGATCCCCTAATTCTTGGTAGGCTTGATAGGTGTTGAGAATATTGCCATAGTAGGGTAGGTAAGGAGCATTCCGCGGACTGCCCATCGACAGCCACATGGTGCCTCCACCCGCACTTGCTGGGACATCGTCTTTCAGTTGGAAAATATGGGCCTCCATGACATTTGGATTGGAGATGGGGTATTTATAAACAGCATCAAACTCTCCTTTTTTCGGGATGCCTTTTCCATCCAACTCCATTTGATCCTGTGGTTTGTATTTGGTTCCTTCCAAACGATTGCGTTGGAGATTCATGGCATCGCGGAGAGTTAATTTCCGATCAGTTGTATGAAGAAGATCAAAGGACGCATCGTCATATTTAACAGGAGAGCTTGGGTCTAGCGATTTGATCCCCGACCAAACCCGCGAGCGATCTGCTTCTTGCAAAGGCGGATTATAGGATTGAGAAACATGGAATTTTCCATCCACTTCCTTATAGCTATTTGCGTCCTTGGCGACTTTTTCAAGATCTTTTGAGGCAATCGTACGCTCTGTATCCGATAAATCAACATGGCCTAAGAAGAAAGTATTTGGAAAGACTGCAAAGCGGTCTTCTGGGAAGAGAATGGCCGCATATTGGTGACCAGATAGGATTTCCATATACCAGACGCCTTCTTTATCGGCAATGGTCACAATATTTCCTTCTGCAGCGCCTTTTTCTTCAACGATTTTAGCAATGAGTTCAACCCCTTCTCTTGCGGTTTTCACACTTGGGAGAACGATACTGGTCAAGCCCGATTCTGCGAGGCCATCCTTGACATAGGGATCCACTTTTTGGATCTTGTCATTTGCTGAAGCAGACACAGTAGCAGAAATGGAAACCCCATATTCATTGAATCCTGCTTCATCAAAAATTCCCTGATCTGGGGTGACATCTGGGACCGCTGTATACTTATAGCTAATCTCTGGCAAGGGATATTGAAAACCGTTGGCAGCATCCTCAAAGATGGCACCTTTTTTATTGTAGACGCGCTCTCTGACCACAAAATTTTTATTATGGTTGGGCTCTAAATCTTCGGTACGCCCTACCAAGGTCGAGCCGTCGGCCGTCAGTTTCTTCCCGATGATGAACCCCGTACAGGCCTCAACAGGTTGAGCAATCAACAAAAGCGGAAGCAAGGCTGCTACAGCTGAGCGAAAATAGTGCTTCTTCATCCTAAACTCCTTTTTAAAATTGTTTTTCCTTATTTAGTATACTCTTTTACGATCCTGTTTTGCAAGCGATTCCACCAACCGTAAACGATTCGTAAACTATCAGAATTTTTGAGGGGAATCACTTTAAAAAAAGAAAGGATTGGCTTATTTTGCCAATCCTTAGAATATAGATAAAGTCAACTTAAAAACTTTCCTTAGGTGAGTACGGACGTCAGCGAACTTCTACGAAGTTCCATGACTTAGTTTTGAACCTAAGGTTTCAAAACTCCCGAGTGCTTGAAATAATCATATTTCAAGCACTTTTCTCACGGCGGAAAGTTTTCGTATATTATGAATCGTTTTAAAAATTAGAACTCTTTTATAGTTCTTTGAAGAATCACTTAACCTATTTTACTTAAAAATTAGTTCCTATACGTTTAGGATTGGCTGTAAAAAGTCAATCCTTTTCATTATCTCTGTTGATTCGCTTGCCATAATTTTCCATAGAGGAGATAGTCAACTTCGCGGAGCTCTTTCAGGTTCTGACAACCGAGCGCACATAGGAGCATTCTGAGGTCTTCTTTCCAGCCTTGGACGATAGCGATTACTTCTTCAATACTCTTAGTCTCTACCATCTCAAGAAAAACGCGGGAAAGTCCTACGCCTCGCGCTCCAAGGACCAAGGCCTTGACCATATCAAGGGGATGACGGATGCCCCCACTTGCGAGGATCTCAACCTGATCCATCTGATCCTGTAACTGTAAGAGACACTGCGCAGTTGATTGTCCCCAATCATCCAGATAAGCGCGATTGCCACCACGACGATTCTCAATATAAGCAAAACTAGTGCCACCACGGCCAGAAATATCGACGGTTTTGATCCCAGCCTCTAGTGCCATCTGGACTGTTTTAGGATCCATGCCAAAACCGACTTCCTTCAGGACTACCGGCACAGGAAAGGCCTGCCCATAGCTATGGAGATGGTCTTTCCAAGTGTGGAAACTCCGCTCCCCTTCGGGCATGAGCAACTCTTGCATCAGATTCACATGGACTTGAAGAAAGAGAGGTTGTAGCTCTTCCACTGTTCGCAAGCCCAGATCTGGCTCTTTATCGATGCCAATGTTGGTTGCTAAAAGAAGATGAGGATGGTCTTTTTGGACCGCATACGATTGATCGTTCGGATCCTTCAGCCCTGCACTGTAAGAGCCAGTAACAAAGAGAATCCCACAGGCTTCGGCTACTGCTGCCAACTTTTGATTGATCTCTTTGGCCCGTTTACTCCCGCCTGTCATGGCATTGATATAAAAAGGGACCTCCCAATCACGCCCTGCGAAATGGGTTGTTAGATCAATCTCCGCTAGATCCACAAGGGGGAGGGATCGGTGAATCAGCTCGATTTCATCAAAGCTATTATAGCAGGAGCTTTGCTCCAAGGCATAGCGAATATGCTGGTCTTTTCGATTTTCGCTCACGAATCTCCCATCCTTTCTTGGTAAATGACTTCAATATTCTTTTCCTTCCAGCGCTCTATCAAGGTCTGAGTCTCAACTGGGTCAAAACTAAGGGCGATTCCACAGTCGCCTCCTCCGGCACCACTAGATTTGGCACAGGCAGAAAGTCCCTCTGTCGCTTCTTGCAGAACTTTTAGAGCTGGGGTATAGATCAAAGGGTTCAAAGACTTTAGATTCTTATCCGCACGTTTGATACTGGTCTCGATTTCCTTTTGGTTCCCTTCACGGAGGCCTTTTTCAAGATTCTTCACTGCACTCTGACTCTCCTGAAGAAATTCTTCCTTGATCGCTCCCTTGACCTGGCGGATCAAATCACTTGAAATCGCTGGTTCCTTGGTCCAACCAACCAGAAAATCATAAGCGATGGCTGGCTGGATCGAGCAGATCTGGTAGTCCCAATCCAGGTCTAAAACTTGTGAAAGGGGCTGAGAAGCCAAGACTTCCTGCAACCAAGCCCGATCAAAGGATTGGTAATAAATCAAGTCCTCGTAGGCAATACAAGCCAAATCGCCCATGGAACCATTGTCCCCTCTTTGCACCAAGACCACTGCTGCTAGTCGAAAGAGCAGGTCCGGATTTAGATCTAGTTCATACAGAGCAGCCATGGCCTTGATCACGAGCAAGACCACACTTCCGCTGGAACCAATCCCATACTTCTTCCCCTCTTCGCCCAGTGTTCCTCTAAGGTGAAGATCAAAGGGTTTAGGGGTTATTCCCTGATCTTTCAGCCACTCTTCCATGAGCTGAATGGTCTCTTGAATCAAGGCGTAGTCCTTATTTGGGGTCAAATCCACCTGGTAACCAAAGAGATCTGAGGCTAGCTGGTAGGCTGTTGCTTCTTGGATGGTAGCTGACAGATAAATGGGAATAAACTGAATCACGGCTCCATAGCCAGGCGTTAGCACCGCGTATTCTCCAGCTAGATAGAGCTTGCCTCCAGTCTGTACCTGATACTTAGTCTTCATCTTGAGGGTCCTTTGTCTTAGATACGATGGTCCGATAGCGGGCTTTAAATAAAGGCACCAGCTGATCCAAGTCTTCTTCTAAACAGAGAACCTTAACGTTTGGCCCTGCATCCATAGTGAAGTAACAAGCATGGCCTGCAGCGCGAAGCTCACGGACAAAGTCCATAGCTTTGTGGCTTTCTTCTGTCAAGTAGCTAAAGGCTGGAGTGGCTGTTCTAGTCGTCGCATGCATAGCAAGGGCATTGCGCTCTGTCAGCTGACCGACCTGTTCAAAATCATTGGCAGCTAGATAGTCCAGCATGTCTTTATAATCTTGTCGAGACTCTTCGATCCATTCTTTGAATTTATCCGAAGTCTCCATGCAGCGTTTCATCCCTTCCCGGCTGGAAACGGACTTTTGCTTGTCATTGAGAACCAGCATGATCATAGCGAGTTTCAGGTCTGTCTTGACCTTATAAATTTCTCCACTTTCTTTGTCCCAGGCTGCTAAGGGACCAAAGAAAGACCGTGAAGAAGAGCCCGAAGCAAACTTGGCTTTTTGAGCTAATTCCTCCTGACTCAAGCCCAAATCATAGTACTGATTGCAAGCCTTGACGAGAGCAGAAAGCCCGCTCGAGCTAGAGGACAAGCCTGCTGCGGTTGGCATGTTGTTGCTGGTATCCACCCGAACAAATCCTGCTTCATCTGCTGGCTTCAAGCCATCAATCACAGCTCCAATTTTGGCTTGCTCAGCTGGATTTTGGAATTTTCCATCGATGTAAAATTCATGCGCAGTCGCATCTGCTGGCAAAGGTGATAGCCTTGTCTCTGTATACATATTCTCTAAAGTCAACGAAATCGAACTGGTCGAAGGGACCATCTGTTTGGCATCTTCTTTTCCCCAGTATTTGATAATCGCGATATTGGCATAGGACTTAGCCTTTACAGGTTTTCGATCCATGTATGGTGCGCTCCTTCTTTTTCTAATGCATGGGCAATGGTTGCTGCTTCACGAGAATCCTTGACGAGGGCAATCACACAGCCTCCAAGACCGCCTCCGCTCATTTTAGCACCTAAGGCCCCATTTTCAAGGGCAACGGCGACCAGGTGGTCTGCTTTTTCACAGCTGACACCTACGGCTCTCAAGTGCTCATGGCAAGTAGTCAGAGCCTGTCCTAGGCTCATTAGATCATTCATTTTTAGAGCCTCTTCCACCTGCTGGGTCAACTGACCAATCTCATGGAAATGGGACAAAACTTCCTGCCCCTTGGCTTCAACCTTTTGAATCGCCTCACGGGTATTGCCGTGAATTCCCGTATCCGCAATCACCAAGCTCGCTTTTATACCCAGCTCCAGCGGGTAAAAGCCGACATTCCGGATGAATTTAATAGCTTGATCGCTCAAACAAGTCTTGGCATCGAGCCCACTTGGATTCATATGGGCAATGGTTTCTGCTCGATTGACCAGGATTTCTAAGGTCTCATCATCCAGCTCCTCTTGATAATAGTCAAAAACTGCTCGAATAGCTGCGATACTCACCGCCGCAGATGATCCCATCCCCCGTTTTTCCGGTACCATGGACTGAATGCGACAGCGAATCCGGGCCTCGCGAATCCCGAGGTGCTCAAGAGACGCAAAAACTGCCATGGACAAGGTGTCATCTTCAAACAAAATCCATGGACTATCTGCCGGGACGATCTGGCAGATCACTTCAATATGATGGAGTGGCAGCGCAATAGCCGGATAACCATAGACCACCGCATGCTCTCCAATTAAGATAATTTTACTATGCGCCCTTCCGACGCCTATCTCTTTGTTCATATTCATCTCGCTCTATTAAGGTCATTACTATTTTAATATAAATCAGCCAAAAAAGCGATGCTTTTGAAGGAAATCCAACCTAAGACGGAGTTGAGTTCTATCTGACAGATAGCAAAAGGCCAGGATCCATCATCCTAGCCTTCCATTTCTATTTCTCAAATTCTTGTTTGATCAAGTCCATCAAAGAGTTGCGGTCCAGGATCCATTGGGCCCGTTCGTCCTTCTCATAGGTCCGGTTGGACAAAAAGATCACAGCTTCCTGTCTCTTGCGATTGTACATGATGAAGGTTCCTGTATAGCCCGTATGATCCAACCAGTCCCCCTCTAGATTCCATCCAAGAGCGCGGTTCTTGCCCTCTTCACGCGCAAAATTCTGAGACAAGTCACGCGCAAAATCATCCTTCAGATAATGCTCTAAGAAGCGCTCTAGATCAGCAACAGTTGAAAAAAGTCCAGCACTTCCCGCATGACAGCCCAGAACTCTCGCTTTGGGATCATGAACACTTCCAGAAGCCACTCCACGGACCGTTGGCACCGCCTTTTCGACCGGTCCAAACCGTGT
>JAPJPE010000056.1 GCA_030825825.1 Streptococcus sp.
TTATCCTTTAAACGTGACAATGGTCGCGCCGCTTCCACCTGCATTTTGGGGGGCATATTCAAAACTTTTGACGTGTTTGTTGCGGCGGAGGTACTTGGTCACCCCTTCACGGATAACACCCGTCCCGATCCCGTGGATGATATCGACTTGGGCCATGTTGTTGAGCAAGGCCTGATCGATAAAGCCATCGAGCTCTTGCATAGCCTCTTCATAGCGTTTTCCACGGAGGTCCAGACGCGCTCTTGGCCCACTCGTGTTCGAACGTTTGACGACATTCACCTGGCGTTTCTTAGGTTGAGTTGCTTCTTTTTCAGCCTTGATGAGGTTGAATTCTTTTTCTTCCAAGGTCATCTTGATCAAGCCAACTTGTGCCTCCCAGCGGCCATCTTTGAGTTGCTTGACCAAGGTTCCGCGTTGGCCATAGCTGATAACCAAGATTTCATCTCCTACCTTAGGAGCACGCGCCTTTTTGGCTTTTTTCAAGACCTTGTTTTTTGAAAGGTCAACGGTCTCAGGCGCTAGCTTTTTCAACTGAGCCTTGGCCTCAATGATCTCATGTGGTTTCAACTGGGATTTTGCGTGAAGTCCTTGAAGGATACGGTCACTCTCTGAGAGGGCCATGTCCACAATTTCCTTGGCCTCTTCTCTCGCCTTATTGAGCTCTGTTTCTCTCTCTCTGGTCAGTTCGTTATAGAGTTTTCGAAGAGCACGATTAAATTTGAGATTTTCTTGCTCGACCTCTTGAATGGTATCCAAGCGCTTGCGACTTTCTAAGGTCTGCGCCTCCAATTTTTCAATAATCTGATTGACATCATTATCCGTATTGGTCATCTTCATGGCATCCTGGATAATGGTCTCAGACAAGCCTAAACGGCGGGCGATCTCAAAGGCATTGGAGCGGCCAGGAACTCCTTGCATGAAGCGATAGGTCGGACGCAGACTCGCTGTGTCAAACTCCATACTGGCATTTTGCACCCCAGCAGTCTCAATCCCATAAGCCTTGAGCTCTGGATAGTGGGTTGTCGCCATAGTCTTAATCCCGCGTAAGCGCAGGTCTTCTAGGATAGCAATAGCAAGGCCAGCCCCTTCTTGAGGATCGGTTCCAGCTCCTAACTCATCCAGAAGGATCAAGGAGGCAGTATCTACTTGATGTAAGATAGATACGATATTGGTCATATGACTGGAGAAGGTCGACAAGCTCTGCTCGATCGATTGTTCATCTCCAATATCTGCAAAGACTTGTGAGAAGATGCCCACACGACTACCTGGATCTGCTAGGATGGGAAGACCAGACTGGGCCATAATTTGCGCTAGTCCCAGCGTTTTTAGCATAATGGTCTTCCCCCCTGTATTGGGACCGGTAATCACGATTTCAGTCAAGTCCTCGGTAAAATGCAGATCATTCGCGACGGCATTTTCAATCAAGGGATGGCGTAGTTGCAAGAGCTGAATAGAGCGATTACTGCTAACCTCTGGTACCACTGCCTTGAAATCACGCATAAACCGATACTTGGCCTTGATCAAGTCCAAGTGACCGATAATCCAGGCGTTGTTAGCAATCTCTGCCGCATGGGGGCGCAGGCTGTCAGACAATTCCTCCAGAATCTGAATGATTTCATACCGTTCATCTGCTCGGTGGTTGGCGATTTCTTCATTGAGATTGACCACTGCACGAGGTTCGATATAAACGGTATTCCCACTGGCTGAGATATCGTGGACCACCCCTGCAATCCGGTTGCGATAGGTGTTTTTTACCGGTAGAACATTGCGTCCATTCCGGCTAGCAATCACAGCATCCGCCAACATATCGGCCTTACTTTTCAACAGATCTTGCAGAATCTCTCTGACCTGATGTTCATTTTCCTGGATGCGGCGACGGATTTTAGCCAATTTTTCACTGGCAAAAGACTCGACAAAGCCTCCTTCGTTGATGGCTTGAAGCCCACCTTGTAAACGGGGCAGATCCACCAAGTTGTCAAAGAGGCGATGGAGCCTTTCCAGACGGACATTCTCCAAGTTGTCGTAGAAATCCTTGAGCTCATGTGTTACCCGAAGGACAGCTTTTAGTGCTAGTAATTCATCGATATTGAGGGCCGCCTCCATCTCCAAACGCTTGGCCACTGGACGGACATCTTGAATGGTCGACACGGCAAAGCGAGGCTCTTCCAAGAGAATCTGCTCCATATCTTCTAGCTCAATAAAGGCCGTTTCGATGGTTTCTTTTTTATCAGTTGGAGTAAGGACTGCTAGCTCCATCTCCCCTTGTTCTGTCTGTAGATAGGGTTCAAAGAGTTGCTTGACCTTGTCAAACTCCAGAATATCTAAGATTTTTTTATTCATGTTTCTCCTACAAAAAAAGTGAGCGTCCTTCCTTGAATCGGACTTGTCTCACTCCTTTCTTCATTTTTGCTCCTTAAGCTCCGATAATCGCAGTCACCCACAAGTTGTGGAACAGGCTGGAACTGATCGGGGTATGAAGGATGATAAAGCGGATCAATCCACTTGCATTTAGTCTATTTTGGATGGAAGCCATGGGAACTGTTGAGAGAATAGTCAAGCCCATCTGGATCACCAAGAGGGTTATCACGACGGCGATCACACCTGCTCCAATTTGATACTTGCGATCCTCCAATTTTTCTGGCTGGGGAACCAAGTGCATAAAGATTCCAATCACGCGGCCGATCAAATAAACCAACACAAAAATCAACACATAAGCTAACCCTGCATAAAAGATGTCATCTAATTGAAACAGGTAGCGGTTGGCATAAAAATAATTTACCGATTGCTGGGTGGGACTCGAAAAAGGAACCCATAGAGACAAAACCTTAGCCAGTCCCTTGTAGCTACCACCTGCAATCAAGAGGGCTACCAAGGTCACTAGAAAGTAATAGGATTGGAGGATGATGCCTCTTGCATAGCCAATATAAAAGCTCCATGCCAAAATCAATAAGATTAAGAAAGTTAACATGTATCTCCTCTTATTTGGATGATTTATCCTTTAAGTCGTCTAAAGCTTTGCGACGAAAATCATCTAATTCTGTTTCTTTGTCGTCAAACTCAATCTCGCGATTCAGTTGCATAGACAAACTATTTACTGCCAATAAGATAGCGATGGTTTCATCATCGGCCTCTGGCATTTGTTCCTTAATTGCTTGGTATTTTTCTTTCGCAACACGTTCGACTTCTTCCATAAACAAATTATCATGGTTGGTTGTTAAAGTGAGCGCTTTGTTTCCAAATGTAAATTTATATCTATTTAAGCTCGCCATAAAAATCACCTCACGGTATTATACCAAAAAAGGCTAGCTTTGTCAGTAGCAAAGCCCCTCTTCACAGGGATTTTCCAGTGGATTCTTTCTTTCTTTTTGCTCCCTCTCTCCCTGAATTTGTGGTACAATAGTGGTTATGGAAAGTATGACACTCACTCCAACACAGGAGCAAATCCTTGATTTTGTCCATACCTATCGCAGTTCTCTCACTCAAAGCAAGAACCCTCATATGGATTATTTCTTTCGACTAGAGGGAGCGACCGTTTCGATCTACAAGTCTGGAAAGGTCCTGCTCCAGGGCAATGACCTCACTCCTTACCTGAACTTTTTCGGGCAAGATGCTGGGAACCTTAAGCGTTCTACTTCATCTGCACGACAAGATCTAGCCATGATCGGAACCGATGAGGTCGGAAACGGCTCTTATTTTGGTGGACTCACCGTTGTTGCATCCTTTGTCACACCTGACCAGCACGACTGGCTCAAAAAGCTTGGTGTTGGTGATTCGAAGACCTTGGATGATCGAAAAATTCAGCAATTGGCTCCTCTCCTTGAGGAAAATATCCAGCACCAAGCACTCTTATTGTCTCCAAAGAAGTACAATGAAGTGATCGCTTCTGGTTACAATGCTGTTTCAGTCAAAGTAGCCCTGCACAATCAGGCCATCTACCTTCTGTTAAATAAAGGAGTCCAAGCAGAGCGAATTGTGATCGATGCCTTTACAACTGCTAAAAACTACCAAAAATACGTAAAAGCTGAAAAAAATCAGGTCACGCAAGCCATTGAGTTGGAAGAAAAAGCCGAAAGCAAGTATCTAGCTGTGGCAGTTAGCTCCATCATCGCCCGCAATCTCTTCCTTCAAAATCTGGAAGATCTGGGCAAGGAACTGGGTTTTAATCTTCCTAGTGGAGCAGGAGCTAAATCAGACCAAGTGGCCGCTAAATTGCTTCAGACCTACGGGATGAAAGCTCTGGATTATTGTGCCAAACTCCATTTTAAAAACACAGAAAAAGCAAAGAAATTACTAGAAAGATAAGTCATGTCAAAAAGAAGTTCAAAACATACATCGAGCTCACCTGTGGTGAGATTCCTTAAAGAATGGGGCCTCTTCAGTATCATTGTTGGTCTCATCATCGCCTCTCGCATTTACCTCTGGGCTCCGGTCAAGGTAGATGGCCATTCGATGGATCCGACTCTGGCCGATAGCGAGTACCTCCTTGTGGTCAACCACCTCTCAATCGATCGTTTCGACATTGTTGTTGCCAGTGAAAAAGATGACGACGGCAAAACCAAGGACATCGTCAAGCGGGTCATCGGTCTTCCTGGAGATACCATCCAATATGATAACGATACCCTCTACATCAATGGGAAAAAGACCAATGAGCCTTATTTGAAAAACTATATCGCTCGTTTCAAAAAAGATAAATTGCAATCAACATACACTGGAAAAGGGTTCGAAGAAAACGGAGAACTCTTCCGCCAATTGGCCAATACAGCCCAAGCTTTTACAGTAGACAAGGATGGCAATCCTAAATTTACCTTGAAGTTGCTCGACGATGAATACCTCCTACTTGGAGATGACCGGATCGTTTCAAAAGATAGCCGTCAAGTCGGAGCTTTCAAGAAAGAACAAATCAAAGGGCAAGCCGTCTTTAGACTATGGCCTATCTACCCTTTCAAAACTTATTAGTATAGATTAACAGACTGAGGCTGAGACAAGTATGTCCCAGCCTCGCTTTATAAAAAGGAAAGAAATGATGGAATATTATTTTTCTGGTACTATTGAGCGCATTATTTTTGAAAATCCCAGTAGTTTTTTTCGAATCCTCTTGCTCGACATCAGCGATACCGATGCCGAAGATTTTGATGATTTTGAGATTATTGTGACAGGAACCATGGCAGATATCATGGAAGGCGAAGACTACACCTTCTGGGGGGAGCTGGTCCATCATCCTAAATACGGAGAACAACTCAAAATCAGTCGCTATGAACGTGCCAAACCCTCTAGCAAAGGCTTAGTGAAATATTTTTCCAGCGATCACTTCAAAGGAATTGGTCTAAAAACAGCCCAAAAAATCGTGGACCTCTATGGGGACGATACCATTGACAAAATTTTGGAGGCCCCTGAAAAATTAGAAGAAATCACAGGTCTCTCCAAGAAAAACCGCCTGGCTTTTGTAGAAAAACTCTGTCAGAATTACGGAACGGAGCGCATTCTCGCCCAACTAGCCAACTATGGCATTCCCAATAAATTGGCCTTTCAGATCCAGGATTTCTACAAGGAAGAAACCCTCCAGATCGTGGAGCAACAGCCCTACCGATTGGTGGAAGATATCCAAGGCATGGGCTTTAAAATCGCGGACCAACTAGCCGAAGAATTGGGGATTGCAAGTGACGCTCCTGAGCGTTTCCGCGCGGGCCTGATTCACAGCCTTTTTAGCTACTCTATCGAAACTGGAAATACCTACATCGAAGCCACGGACCTCCTGCGCTATACCATTGACCTGTTAGAATCAGCTCGGCCAGTAGAATTGGATCCTTCTACTGTCGCCCAAGAATTAGGACGCCTCATCGAGGAAGACAAGGTCCAAAACGTGGACACCAAGATCTTTGACAACAGCCTCTTCTTTGCGGAGGAAGGAATTCGCAGTCATATCGGTCGATTGTTGGAAAAAGGAAAGTCGACTTCATTTGACCCTGAGAAAATCAACCAGGCGATTGAGGAGGTTGAAAAAGATTTGGGGATTCGCTACGATGCGATTCAAAAAGAGGCGATTCACCAAGCTATCCAAAACAAGGTCTTTATCCTCACAGGGGGTCCTGGGACAGGAAAGACAACTGTTATCAATGGGATGATCAGCGTCTATACCCAACTCCACCAGTTGGATCTTCGCAAGAAACAAGACCTCCCGATCCTCTTGGCTGCCCCAACAGGACGGGCAGCTAGACGCATGAATGAGCTGACAGGACTTCCGAGCGCCACCATTCACCGCCATTTGGGGATGACAGGAGATGATGACACCAGCCACTTAGAGGACTATCTGGACGCAGACTTTATCATTGTGGACGAGTTTTCTATGGTCGATACCTGGCTGGCTAATCAATTACTCAGCAATATTGCAACAGATACCAAACTCTTGATTGTGGGAGATGCTGATCAATTACCTTCCGTCAGCCCTGGTCAGGTCTTAGCGGATCTCTTGCAGATCCCAAGCATCCCTCAGACCAAACTGGAACATATTTTCCGTCAGAGTGAGGACTCGACCATTGTCTCACTAGCAGGAGACATTCGCCAAGGCAAGCTTCCTCAAGATTTCACAGAACGAAAAGCTGACCGCTCTTATTTCGAAGCCGGAAGTGAACACATCCCTAAGATGATCGAACAAATCACTTCCGCTGCCCTTCGCAGTCAAATCCCTGCTCGAGATATCCAAGTCTTGGCACCCATGTACAAGGGCCAGGCCGGCATTGACAATATCAATACGCTCATGCAAGACCTTCTCAATCCAGCTGTTAAAGATCAGGTGGTCTTTGACACGCCAGACTGCCAATACCGCGATGGAGACAAGGTCATCCATCTGGTCAATGATGCAGAAAGCAATGTCTTTAACGGAGATATCGGCTACATTACCGATCTTCTCCCAGGAAAATATACAGAATCCAAGCAAGATGAATTGACCATCCAATTTGATGGCAATGAAATCGTCTACCCGCGCAATGAATGGTACAAGGTTCGCTTAGCCTATGCGATGAGTATTCACAAATCGCAAGGAAGCGAATTTCCGGTAGTGATTTTACCCATTACCAATCAAAGCCACCGGATGTTGCAGCGCAATTTGATCTATACTGCCATCACCCGCTCTAAGAGCAAACTGATCCTCTTAGGAGAATACAGCGCCTTTGATTACGCCACTAAAAATACCGGTACTGCGCGCAAGACCTACTTGGTGGAGCGCTTCAAGGACCTGGACGGAGGCGAGGCGACCAAAGACTCTTCTTCATCCGTTGCCACCGCTTCTGCTACAGTCGAATCCGCACGAAGCACGAAAGGGACTGTTGAAAGGAAGGCTGAGTCTGATGAACCGACTGTCTATCGACTGACAGAAGACAATCTCCACACCATCTCTCCTATGATCGGACTGACTGAAGAAGAGATTGCAGCCTTTTTTGATGTCAAACAACCTAATTGATACCCCAAAAATTAAAATAATATATTTTTTTAAGGCTCATTCAAATACAGCTGAAACTTTCCGCCGTGAGAAAAGTGCTAGAAACACTATGGTTTCTAGCACTCGGGAGTTTTGAAACTTTAGGTTCAAAACTAAGTCATGGAACTTCGTAGAAGTTCGCTGACGTCCGTACTCACCTAA
>JAPJPE010000057.1 GCA_030825825.1 Streptococcus sp.
AGCACTCGGAATAATTGAGACCTTAGGCTCAATTATTAGTCATGGAACTTCGAAGAAGTTCGCTGACGTCCGTTCTCACCTAAGGAAAGGCTAGAAGATGATTTTATCGTCAATTTAAGGCAAAGATCCTCTGATCTTTGCCTTTTTTATTCTGCTTCTTCTTCCACATCCGGTTTTTCTTTGAGCACTGGATTTGGTATTGGCTCGTAGGCCCGGATAATCTCTGCTACTACTGGATGTCGAACGACATCCTTGGCAGAGAAATGCACAAAGTCAATTTGAGAAATATTCTTCAATTTCTCCTGAGCATCAATCAAGCCGGATTTCACATTTCGCGGAAGGTCGATCTGGCTGGTATCCCCATTGACAATCATCTTGGAATTAAAACCAAGACGGGTCAAAAACATCTTCATCTGCATGATGGTTGTATTTTGCGCTTCATCGAGAATGACAAAGGCATCGTCCAAGGTCCGCCCCCGCATATAGGCCAAAGGCGCTATCTCGATAATCTCACGCTCCATCATACGAGTGGTTTGGTCCTTCCCCAGGATTTGGTAAAGAGCATCATAGACCGGACGGAGATAAGGGTCTACTTTTTCTTTGAGATCTCCTGGAAGGAAACCAAGGCTTTCTCCGGCTTCCACAGCTGGACGAGTCAAAATGATCCGCTTAACCTGACCACGCTTGAGGGCGGTGACAGCCAAAGTCACAGCTAGGAAGGTTTTCCCGGTCCCCGCTGGTCCGATTCCAAAGGTGACATCATGATTTTTGACACTATCGACATAGATCTTTTGCCCCAGCGTTTTGACCCGAATGGGCTTGCCATAACTATCCTTGATAATCTCTTCTTCATAGAGAGCGATGAACTTATCCAATTCCCCATTTCTCACCATGGTAATGGCGGTCACCACATCCGGCGTTCCAATGGTCATGCCCCGATTCACTAGGACCAAGAGAGCCTGGATGACTTGACGAACCTGCTCGCAGCTTTCTTCTTCCCCAATGATTTGGACGATTTCTGTCCGGGCGTGAATAGTTACCCCAAATTCTTGCTCCATCAAACGGAGATGGCGTTCGTTGGATCCAAACAAATGAAAGAGATCGTCTGGATGTGTTAATGTAATTTCAACTGAATGTTCTTGCAAATAAAGAACCTCTCTACCTGTGTTTTTCTATTATTATAACAAAGAGGCCGAGAAAAAACCATCCTCGACCTGTCCTTTTCTAGTGGGCTTGGTATTCTTCCCAAATCGCATCAAAATCGCCAAGATTAAAGGAAAAGCTGGCATGCTCTTCTAGATAGCGGCTGACTTCGTCGAAGTCATCTGTATGCTTGGGAAAAGCAGACTCATGAAATGCAAGATCCGCTAGTATGGCCTTAGGAGCATTGCTTTTAGGATTGCGCTCCGTCATCAGCCAAGTATAAAACGATTTACGCATACGTCTCCTCTTAGATCAATTCTGTTCCAAACTGGTCTTGCTTGATTTTTTTGGCCTTCATCAGCCCACCCAAAGCCTTTTTGAACTGCCCTTTTGAAATCCCAAAAGTTGCCTTGATCTCTTCTGGCGATGACTTATCATTCAAGGTCATAAAGCCTCCATTGGCTTCCAAATAGGTCAAAATCATTTGGGCATCGTTTTCCAACATTTCAAAGGAGCGTGGCTTCAGCGACAAGTTCAAGGTCCGATCTACCTCACGGAATCCAATGACCCGGGCATCTAGGACTTGTCCCAAGCGTGGTTCTGCATAGCGCTCACTCGGATGAATAAAGCCCAGCATATTGTTCTCTGGAAGGTAAACAAAAGTACCAGACAATTTCAAGCGATAGACAATGGCTGGCCAGTTTTGGTTTTGCATATTGTTGTAAGCTGGACGAGCCAAACGCTGGAAATCTTCCTGATAGGCCAAGATCCCCCAAATACGATCTTTCTTATCGACTTCTAAACGAATATAGAGACGATCGCCCTTTTTAGGCCATAGATCTTTGATCTCCGGTAGGATATCTAGTGAGACAACAATCTGCTTATCTGGAAGCCCTGTATCGACAAAGACTCCCAGGTCCTTGCGCACTTCCGTGACCGTTCCCCAGCCAAAGCTTTCTTGAGTCGCAGTGACTTCAAGCGTCGTGAGTCGGAGCTTTTGCTTCATATCGGTGTAGGCAAAACCCTTGACACTTTCTCCGACTTGATGCGGGCCTTCTGCTTTATCAAGCGCGTAGGTCTGGCCATCTTTTTGAACAAAGTAGAAGTGATCATTTTCATCAATGACCATTCCCATGATGTAGCTTGCTAGATTCGTATTCATGTTTCCTTCTTTCCTCTTGCTTCTTCACAAGAATGATGGAAATAAAACCCAGCCAGCAGTGCCAACTGAGTCTTTCTTTCCTGTAGTGGTTGAGATGGATTAAACTTCCATCAATTCTTTTTCTTTATGCGCTGTCATTTCATCGACATGCTTAACAGCATCATCTGTAACTTTTTGGATCTCTTTTTCAAGACCTTTCAATTCATCTTCTGTGATTTCTTTTGCTTTTTCTTGTTTCTTCGCTTCATCCATAGCATCACGGCGGATGTTACGGATCGCTACCTTAGCATTTTCACCTACTTTTTTCACTTCTTTCGCCAAGTCACGACGAGTTTCTTCTGTCAAAGCTGGGATAACCAAGCGGATAACAGATCCATCGTTAGCTGGAGTGATACCAAGGTCAGATGCATTGATGCTGTGCTCGATGTCTTTCAAAGATGATTTATCAAATGGTGTGATCAACAAGACACGCGCTTCTGGAATAGTGATAGATGCCAATTGGTTCAATGGAGTCTCTACTCCATAGTATTCTACAAAAATACGATCCAAAAGACTTGCATTAGCACGTCCAGCACGGATGCTACCAAATTCACGTCCCAAACTTTGGTGAGACTGGGTCATTCTTTCTTTTGCTTTTTCTACGATTGGGTTTGCCATAATCTTCCTCTATTTTCTATTATTTTTCTACGTTATTCGATACGGTTGTACCGATATTTTCACCAAAGACAACTCGTTTGATATTGCCTGGTTCATTCATATTGAAGACAACCAAGTCAATGTCGTTGTCCATGGAGAGAGTAGAGGCTGTTGAATCCATAATGCGAAGACCTTTGTTGATCACATCACGGTGGGTCAATTCCTCAAATTTGACAGCTGAAGCATCTTTTTTCGGATCAGCATTGTAAACACCATCCACCCCATTTTTGGCCATGAGGATGGCATCTGCTTCAATCTCAGCTGCACGAAGGGCTGCAGTCGTATCTGTTGAGAAGTATGGAGAACCGATCCCTGCACCAAAGATCACGATCCGATCTTTTTCAAGGTGACGAAGGGCACGACCACGGATATAAGGTTCTGCGACTTGTTGCATGGCAATCGCTGTTTGAACACGAGTATCCACGCCAACTTGTTGAAGCGAGTCAGCCATCACAAGGGCGTTCATGACGGTACCGAGCATGCCTGTGTAGTCTGCTTGGACACGATCCATCCCTGCTTCAGCAGCAGGTTCTCCACGCCAAAGGTTTCCACCACCGATAACCAAGGCAATTTCAATTCCAAGTTCGTGAACTTCCTTGATTTCTTGCGCCATATTTTGGACAGTTTTGATATCGATTCCGACGCCACGTTCGCCAGCAAGGGCTTCACCAGATAGCTTGATTAAGATACGTTTATACTTAGGTTCTACCATTTTCTCTCTCCTTTTTTGATCTGTATTATTTTACCATAAATTACGTTTTTTATATAGTCATATCCTTCAAAATTTTCTTTTTTCCATCCGATTAGTTTTACCAACTGTAGCAAATAAAAATGGAGTACAAAAAAAGCTACCCGAAGGCAGCTTTTCATTTCAATTAAAGTGAGTTAACATCCACTTTGATACCAGGACCTTGAGTTGTAGTCAAAGTCAAGCTAGTTACGTAAGTACCTTTAGCTGTAGCTGGTT
The DNA here is from genome assembly GCA_030825825.1 of Streptococcus sp. Lineage (GTDB taxonomy): Bacteria > Bacillota > Bacilli > Lactobacillales > Streptococcaceae > Streptococcus. The sequence continues at coordinate 3,969 of JAPJPE010000057.1, forward strand.
TTGCTTTTTGGATAACATCGTTGAAAGCTTTGAAGTTTTCAACCAATTTATCAGCGTCAAATGACACTTTACCGATAATCGCTTGAACGATACCTGCACGGTCTGCACGGTAAGTGATTTTACCACCTTTAGACTCTTCAACTGCTTTAGCAACATCCATTGTTACAGTACCAGTTTTAGGGTTTGGCATCAAGTTACGTGGTCCAAGGACACGTCCAAGACGTCCAACAAGAGCCATCATGTCAGGTGTAGCGATAACAACGTCGAAGTCCAACCAACCATCGTTGATTTTCGCAACAAGGTCATCTTCACCTACGAAGTCTGCACCAGCAGCTTTTGCTTCTTCAGCTTTTGCACCACGTGCAAATACAAGAACGCGAGCAGTTTTACCAGTTCCGTTTGGCAATACCATTGCACCACGGATTTGTTGGTCAGCTTTTTTCACGTCGATGTTCAAGTTGTAAGCAACTTCTACAGTTGCGTCAAATTTTGCAAAGTTAGTTTCTTTTGCAAGAGCTACAGCTTCTTCTACGCTGTAGACTTTTGTGCTGTCGATTTTTTCAAGAGCAGCACGAAGTTGTTTGCTTTTTTTAGCCATTTTATCTTTCTCCTTGTAATGTGGTCATATCGATTTTCATCTCCCACGTCACTCGTCTCATGATCAAGTGTATTGCGGGCAAATAGGATTGTTACAATTAGTCAGTAACAGTGAATCCCATAGAACGAGCAGTACCTTCGATCATACGCATTGCAGACTCAATGTTTGCAGCGTTCAAATCTGGCATCTTAGTTTCAGCAATTTCTTGTACTTGTGCACGAGTAACTGTTGCAACTTTCGTTTTGTTAGGTGTACCTGATCCTTTTTCAACACCTGCAGCTTTTTTCAAAAGAACAGCAGCTGGTGGTGTTTTTGTAACGAAATCAAATGATTTATCTTCATAAACAGTGATCACAACTGGGATAATCATACCAGCTTGGTCAGATGTACGAGCGTTAAACTCTTTAGTGAATCCCATGATGTTGATACCTGCTTGACCAAGTGCTGGTCCAACCGGTGGAGCTGGAGTAGCTTTACCAGCAGGGATTTGCAATTTTACAAGTTTTTCGACTTTTTTAGCCATTTCTTAAATCCTCCTTTGTGGTTTTGGCGGTAATTACAGATTTTTACCTCCCACAAGTATGCTTTGTGCACACCTTTCTATTATACACGATTTCTCTTTTTTTGCAAGAAAAAATTAAAATATAGTAAACTTTTTTTTCGTTTTATGATAGAATGAAGCTATGTTAATCAAAGTTGCTTCTGTATTATTTATTTTTTTAACGCTGATTCTGAGTGGCATCATTGTTCACCTCTTTAAGCTTCAAAAAAGAGGATGGCGATCGACCGATATTGCCTTTCCTTTATTTGCCCTAGAGTACTACCTGATCTCAGACAGCGTCTTTTATCACAGCCTCTTACCGCTGCTAGCTTTAAGCCTTTCGCTTTTAGCTTTGGGGCTAACGATTTATTTCTTAAAAAAGAAAAAGTGTTTTTATTACCCTAGATTTATCAAATACTTCTGGCGTGCTGGATTTCTAGTCACCTTCTTACTCTATCTGATCTTAACAGCTAGTTTGTTTATTTAATACTGAAAAAGATACCATCTTGCTTCATTTCGAGGTGGTATCTTTTTTTGACCAACTACGACGATTTGAATGAACTAGGAAGTCTTTACCATTGTTAATGATTCATTTTTACAATTTTATGATCGACAATCTGATAAATAGAATCGTAATCTTCTTTCTGGTATTTATGAGCTATTTCTATCAAGGTACACTTTTGTTGAGACAATATTTTTCGAATCTCTCTTGCATTTGTTTCATCCAATGCTGCTGTCACCTCATCGGCTAATAAAATGGGTTTTGGTCGGAGAATACACCGTGCAATTTCTAATTTCATCATTTGTCCTCCAGATAAATTCTGTGGATCTATTTGATACTCTAAATCACCAGCTAATTCGTCCCAAAGATGAACAGATTCTAAAGCTTTTTGAAGTTGGTCGTCTGAAAACTCCTGAAATAGAGTCAAATTTTCTTTTACAGTCCCTTTAAATAGATAAGGTTTTTGATGAATGAGATTGACCCTGTCGTAAGAAGGATAACAAGATTTTCCTTTTCTATCTATCAATTCAATACTTCCACTATATTTCTTATCTTCTCCACATAATAAGTGAAACAGGGAAGTTTTACCACTGCCACTGGCACCCGTGAGAAGTACTTTCTGACAAGCAGCAATTGTTAGGTTTGTATTTCTAAAGATCAAATGATCTCCAAATGTCTTCGTTAAATCATCGATCTGAATACTGAGCTTTTCTGTCAAAGGTTCTAAAATGGTTGTCGTCTCATTCACTTCAGGCATTTTCAAAATCGACACAACTTTCTTTTTGACAACCGTTGATCCTTGCAAATTAGATGTCATTTCTAATAATTGTTGCAAAGGGGAGATTAAATTCATAGAAGCCGTCATCATGGCGATGAGTGTTGTCAGAGACAGGGCCGTAGAAGGAAGAAGCAATAAACCCGTTAACAAGGGGGCAATCAGTCCTATTCCTTTTAAGGGACCTGTCCAAAACATGACTAAATTGTGAGTCGTATAGTAGGTATATTGTTGATGCTCCGTTTCACTAATTTCTTTCAGAACATGTTGAGAAAATTCAGTTCCCGCTTGATTGCTTTGGATGGTTTGAATTCCTTTGCTAAAATCGGTAATACTGGATAAACTTTTCTTTCTTGCCTTACTTAGCTCTTCCCCACGTTTTTGTAGGAGTTTGTTAAATACAAACTGAGGAATGATCATCAAGAAACCACCTATTGTAAAGAGACAACCAATAAAAAAGTTCTGCATGATGAGATAGACTATAGATGCTAGAATGGATAAGCCAAATACTGGATAAATGAGCATAGGAGTCAAAAATTCTTGCCAAAACATCGGAATATCCTGTGTTAAAAATGAGTTTAACTCTGCCTCTGTATACTCTAATTTTTTTAGATGAAAGTAGGTTAACGTTCTCTCCGAGATCAATATATTAAATTCTTTGATGATCGATCGAACAAGAAGATTATCGACATACATACATGCATAGATCAATACAAATAGAGCAATTCCCCCTATACCAAAGACAAGTAAGGCTCCCTTATCTCGCGGATTAATCTCACCTGCGAACTGAATAATAAACGATAACAAAAGCCCTTGAAGTGAGTACAAGACAGCAAATAGAATATACAACATCAATTTCCATTTAGATAAACTTTTTAAAATGATTTTCATTCTACTCTGACCTCAATTCATAATTAATTCTATTCGATAAAATAGATAATTCAAAATTATTCATTATCTTCTGTTTCATTCGACTACACTTTTCTTCAAAAGAAATTTCATAAAAAATATCTCTTTTTGGACACGTTCCTCCTTTACAAATTAATAATAAATTACATTTTTGACACACATCACGAAAATTATACGAATTAATCCACAAC
>JAPJPE010000058.1:0-6282 GCA_030825825.1 Streptococcus sp.
GGCCTTCAATCGCCTTAGTCCCACGACTAATTTTTTCTGTCACAGGAGCTTTTACCGTTTCAGTTGTCGTGCTGAGAGGCTCTCCAACTTTCTCACCATTGACCGTTTTATAGACACGACGAATTTCCTGGCTACCTGCCTCTCCTATTTGAAGGATCCTTTCTTCATCAGTATAGCGGTCCGTATCTGGTACATATTCAGTTTCATACGGAAGGAGCACCGTTTCTGTTTCTGTAACTGTTCCTTCCGTTATTTGGTAAACTGGGTTCTCTGGCTGAATTGGGGCTTCACCAACATGGCCTTCTTCCTGCGTCCCCTTGGCTTCCACTACTTCTGTATAGGCTGGATTTTCTGGTTGAACAGGAGCTTCGCCCACATGGCCTTCTTCCTGCGTTCCCTTAGCTTCCACTACTCCTGTATAGGCTGGGTTCTCTGGTTGAACAGGAGCTTCACCCACGCGACCTTCTTCCTGCGTCCCCTTGGCTTCAACGACACCGGTATAAGCAGGGTTCTCTGGCTGTACAGGAGCTTCACCAACATGTCCTTCCTCTTGTGTTCCCTTGGCTTCCACTACTCCTGTATAGGCTGGGTTCTCCGGTTGAACAGGAGCTTCACCCACGTGACCTTTTTCCTGCGTCCCCTTAGCTGTTACAACTGGAGAAGGGATTGGTTGAGGATCTTCTTTTGTCCCGACGGCAAGAATTTGTGAAACTGGTTCTTTAGTGACCTTGCTTTCAACGACTCTGCGAACTTCTTGTCCATCTACCACGCTGACTTCCGTCAAGATAGTCCACTCTCCATTTTGGCCAGCTGTCAGCACCTTGGTTTGCCCTTTGGCTAATGTAGGATCAGCTTGGTTGACAATTTCAAACGGCACAGGCTCAGTAGAGACTTCAAGGCTTGGTTTTTCAACTTGAGGAAAGGCTGGAGCGACTTCTGGCGTCACACGCGCTTGTGGTTCCATTTGTGCAATCCCTGCACTTGTTTTGATCGAACTCTCTACAGATGGTTGGATTCTCTGAATAGCCTTTGGCTCTTGTAAGTTCGTCTTTTGGACTGACGGGTAACGCAGATAGCCAACATAGTCATAGCCATCAATATGAATCACGCCATTTGCCAGATCTTTATTAGATGAGAGCGAAAGATCTTGATTATAAGCGCGTAAAACTTGGTTTTGCAAAGCTGCAACTTCAATTGGTAGCAGAAGGCTTTGGCCCATGGCTCCAATCAAAAGGACAGCCATGACTTTCTTTCTGTGCTTTTTAGAAAGTAAGAGGACCGCAAAAGAAGCAGTGGCTAGACTTAGACCTAACAATGCCACTTCCTGACTTCCAGTTTGGGGAAGCACTGGCTGAGTTGCCTCCTTCTTCTTATAGACTAGAAAGAAGGTATCTTCATTTTGATAGTCTTCAGGAATTGCATGAATCACCTGTGCTTTTTCTTCAGCGGTTAGCTCTTCTTCTGTCACATAACCTAAGTGCACATTAGCAGGTAAGGTCACCTGATCTGCTTGTACAGGACGAGCTCCTAAGAGAGTTCCCCCTAATAAAAAGGCTCCAATGGCAACAGGACCAACCCCGACAGATAATTTCCGAATCGAATATTTGGTCATTTTTTCAAAAGTTTGTTTAGCTTTTTTCATCCTAAAATTCCTATATAGTAATATTTGAACCACATGTAAGCCCTTATTGATGAAAGAGGATGGGACCATCTCCAAAAATAAGAACCTTCCCGGGATTTTTTACCTTTACCTATCTTATCTTTTTTCTTCTATTTTAGCAAGCTCTAAAACTCAAAAATATAAACCGTTTTCTTTATAGGAAGAAAGCAACACAAAAAAACGCCTCGAAAGGCGTTTGTATCATAGATCTATTTATAAGGATTGGTACAAATCATTGTATCGTTGACTAGCCGTATCCCATGAGAAGTCACGCGTCATAGCTTGTTCTTGGAGACCATACCAAGCCTGTTTGTCATTGTAGTAGACAGCCAAGGCTTCATCAACTGCCCAGTTAAACCAATAGCCAGACAAATTATTGAAGCTAAAGCCTGTTCCACTTCCATCAACAGCATTATACGGTTGGACCGTATCTCGAAGTCCGCCGACTTCATGCACCAGGGGAAGGGTTCCATAACGCATGGCCATCATTTGAGAAAGGCCACATGGTTCAAAGCGGCTTGGCATCAAGAAGACATCCGACGCTGCATAGATTTCTTGGGCCAATTGGACATCAAATGTGATATTCGCTGAAAGTTTATCTGGGTAGGCTTGACCAAACCAAGCAAAGGCATTTTCAAATCCAGGATCTCCTGTACCGAGCAAGACAATCTGAATATCCTTTTGCAAGAGTTGATGCAACTCTTCTACCACCACATCAAAGCCTTTTTGACGTGTCAAACGAGAGACGATCCCAAACAAAGGAACATCATCGCGAACAGGTAGACCAACACGTTCTTGAAGAGCTCGTTTGCTATCTGCTTTACCCGAAAGATCTGAGAGACTGAAGTGATACGTCAAGAGTGGATCCGTTTCAGGGTTATACAGATCCGCATCAATCCCGTTAACAATTCCGGTGACCTTGCCAGACTCCATCCGAAGGATCTGATCCAAGCCACAACCATATTCAGCAGTCATAATCTCATGCGCATAGCTAGGAGAAACAGTTGTCACACGGTCAGCATATAGAATGCCGGCTTTCATCCAGTTCAGGCAATCATTCCACCGAAGAGTTCCATCTGCATAGCGTTCAAATCCAACTCCGAATAGGTCCCATAACATTCCTGGGTCGAACTGACCTTGGAATTCCAAATTATGGATAGTCAATACTGTTTTAATTCCATGATAAGCTTGAATCCAACGGTATTTTTCCTTCAGCAAGAAAGGAATCATCGCTGTATGGTAATCATGGGCATGAAGAACATCTGGAATGAAGTCAACCCGTTCCATCGTTTCTAAGGCCGCGAGCTGGAAGAAGGCAAAGCGTTCACCATCATCAAAGTCACCATACACATGGCCCCTAAAGAAATAATGTTGGTTATCAATAAAGTAAAAGGTGACTCCATCTCGCACAATGCGTTTCACACCCACATATTGACTTCTCCAGCCAACCTTGGTCTCAAAATGCAAGACATCTTCGATTTGATCTCCAAACTTGGCCTCTACCATATCATAGTAAGGGAGGATCACGCGCACATCATGACCACTTTTCGCTAAGGATTTAGGAAGAGCGCCAATAACGTCTCCCAAACCACCTGTTTTAGAAAACGGTGCTCCTTCAGCTGCAACAAATAATAGTTTCATTAGACAATATCCTCTGTAACAATCGTTCCTTTTTTAACCACGACAGGTGCTTCTTCTGTCCCACGAATCGTCACACCAGCAGCCACTTCGACACCCTTATCCAGGATGGCATGTTCGACGATTGCATTGTCATGAATCACAACACCAGGAAAGAGAAGACTACTGCGGACCTCTGAACCTTGATGAAGGCGTACTCGACGTGAAACAACGGAGCGTTCAACGGTTCCTTCTACAATACTACCCGAAGCAAATTGAGACGATTTAATATGTGAAGTCTTGGAATAATACGTTGGTTCTTCATTCTTCACTTTCGTATACACTTTTTGATTTGGTGAAAAGAGCTTCATGAATTTTTGGTTTTCCAACATATCCAAGTTTGCCTGGTAGTAGGATTCCACTGAATGAATATTGGCAAGGTAGCCTGTATATTCAAAGGCAAAAGCATTGTATTCCACTGCCAAATCACGCAAGATATAGCGTAATTTTTGTGGGTATTCTTTCTTGGCTTCTTCTTCAATTTTTTCAATCAACCAAGGAGTGTCCACAATAAAGACATCTGTTGACATGTTGTAGACTTCGTCAGGATCCTTGCCATCAAAAAGTCTTTGCTCTGTAACATGGTCTGTTTCATCAATTTTCAAGACAGCATTGACTTCAGAGATATTTTGAAGATGCAACTTCTTATAAACCACTGTAATCGGACGATCAATGGTATTATGAAGGTGGAAAATTTGGTTGAGGTCAATATTCATTAATACATCACAGTTCAAAGCAACTGTTTGGTTGGAACCAGACCGTTTCAAATAGGTCAATAATTGTTGGTAATATTCTGGCCCTACTGTTGTATTTTCAACTGGAGTATTATAGATTCCGAGATAATAGTGGCTCAATAAAGTAGACAAGCCCCACTCACGACCTGAACGAATATGGTCAAAGACCGAACTAATATTTTCTTGTTGGAAAATCCCAAAAACACTACGAATACCAGCATTCGCAAGACTAGACAACGGGAAGTCAATCAAGCGGTATTTCCCATCAAACGGTAGGGAGGCTACCGGACGATGGCTGGTCAAAGTGGACATATCATGATACCCAACTGTATTTCCTAAAATGGCTGAATATTTATCAATCTTCATCTGTTGCTACCCCCACTTTTTCATTGTAACCGACAACTTGCACTTCCTCTGTTCCATCAATCACGACACCTTCTGCAATGACTGCACCTTCTCCGATAATCGCGCGTTTTACGACAGCTCCTTTACCGATAATGGCATTGCTCATCACGACAGCATCTTCAACAACAGCTCCTTCACGAACTTGAGCTTCTGTTGATAAGATGGAGTGTTTGACTGTACCGTCTACCGAACAACCGTCGACGACAAGAGAATCTTCGATGTGGCCATGTTCCCCAAAGAAGTTTGGTGGTGAAATAAGGTTGCGTGAATAGATTTTCCAGTGACGATCGCGACTATCCAAGGCATTATTTGGATCGATATATTCCATATTGGCTTCCCAAAGTGACTCAATCGTACCAACGTCTTTCCAATAACCATTGAATTCATAAGCATAAACACTTTCGCCAGATTCTAGATACGTTGGAATGACATTTTTACCGAAGTCTGACATATCGATATCGCTCTTTTCAGCAGCAACTAACATATTGCGCAGACGAGCCCAGTCAAAGATGTAAATCCCCATGGAAGCCTTAGTTGATTTTGGTTCAGCTGGTTTTTCTTCAAATTCGACAATCCGATTATTGGCATCTGTATTCATGATTCCAAAACGGCTTGCTTCCTTCAAAGGAACATCTAGGACGGCAACAGTCAAGCTTGCGTTATTATCCTTGTGTGCTTTAAGCATGTCATCGTAATCCATCTTGTAGATATGATCCCCAGATAGAATCAAGACATATTCCGGATTGATGCTATCGATATAGTCGATGTTTTGGAGAATGGCATGACTAGTTCCTTCGAACCACCGATTTCCTTCACTAGCTGAATAAGGTTGGAGAATAGATACACCCGTATTGATTCCATCCAAGCCCCAGCTGGAACCATTCCCAATATGGCTGTTAAGGGCAAGTGGTTGGTACTGTGTAATCACACCAACATTGTGAATTCCTGAGTTGGCACAGTTTGAGAGAGCAAAATCGATAATCCGATAGCGCCCACCAAATTGAACCGCAGGTTTCGCGATGTTTTTGGTTAATTTTCCAAGACGTGTTCCTTGCCCACCGGCAAGAATTAAAGCGAGCATTTCATTCTTCATTGACTACTTCCTCTTTTTAAAGCTTGGACTCCCTTAGAGTCAACCGATCATCATTTTTTATCTGATGTTTTAGATTTCGTTTTGCGAACCTTCCGTTTCACCTTCCAAATGCTAGCCCCTAAAGCCGGCAAAGTAAAGGTCAAAGTTTGTTCATAATCCTTCCACAGTCCATCTTGAGACTGAACTGTCGGATTGTGCTCTTTCCAGACACCTCCCCATTCTTCTAATTCTGTATTCCAAATTTCTTCATAGACCGCTGATACAGGCACACCAATCGTAAAGTCCTTGCGTTCTACTGGTGCCATATTGAAGACGCAAACCAAAAGATCGCCTTTACGATTTTTCCGGATCATAGACAAGACGCTCTGATCCCGGTTATCTGCATCTATAATCTCCAAGCCATCAAAGCTATCATCAATCTCCCACAATTCCTTGTGTTCTTTGTAGAAATGATTGAGCTGAGAAGTAAAACGACGCATCTTCGCATTCATTTCATCCTCTAGATTGCCCCATTCCAGTTGCTCTTCTGACTTCCATTCCAAAAATTGACCAAATTCTGAACCCATGAAGAGTAGTTTCTTACCAGGGTGGCAGATCTGATAGGTTAAGAGGTTACGAAGTCCAGCAAATTGATTGTAACGATCTCCCCACATCTTATGCATCAAACTCTTCTTACCATGCACCACTTCATCATGTGAAAATGGTAGTAAGAA
>JAPJPE010000058.1:6382-7464 GCA_030825825.1 Streptococcus sp.
ACGTGGGTGTAGTTCATCTCTACCAGATATGGAATGAGTTCTTCTTTTAGTTGTTTGAAAGTATAGGAACTATAATCATCATTTCGTTTCCAAGATCCTGCGTGAACCTCATAGATATTAACAGGTCGTTCCTTAAAACCAAGTTTTTTACGGCGTGCTCTCCAAAGACCGTCTTTCCAGTTCTTTTCCGGAATGGTCTTAATGATAGACCCTGTATTGGGTCGTTTTTCCATCCATAACGCTAGAGGATCAATTTTTTGAACCTGATGACCATTATTTCGTGTCACCAAATATTTGTAGATATCTCCCTCTTTTGCATCCGAACAGAAGACTTCCCAGACGCCTCCTTCATTACGAACCATTGGAATTTTACGGTCTTCCCAATCAGTGAAATCACCAATCAGATCCACAGCCTGAGCATTGGGAGCCCAAACACGGAAGGTAAAACCTTCTTGTTCTCCCCTTGTTTCCTTGTGAGCTCCTAAGTACTCTTGAAGATGGAAATTATCCCCTCTTCCAAATGTCCATAAGTCTGTGCTTCTATCCATATACTCACCTCTTTATTTTTTGAAAGCGTTTTCTATTTGATCTTATTTTACTATAAAATCACTTAATTTTCAAGTTGATTCCTGTAAAATCATGTAAAATTATCAGGAAAAGTTTTTCCATTTTCTTTCCCGAACCTTTTCGATCCTTCCTTGGTCATCCTCCTTATCTTACTTACGATTATACTATATATACGAGGAAAATCAAACAAAAACCGAACATTTAAATCACTATTTTTATTACTAACTAGTTTATTACGAATAAAATGAACATTTTTATGAACAATGTAAAAAAAGACTAAGACAGATGTGTCTTAGTCTTGATTCATTCTTAGTCTACGTTCACGTATTCTTTAGAAAGTTCAAGCACTTCTTCCATGGTTGAACATTCAGTCAGAGCACGGTTAGCGTATTCTTGCATTTTAACTGTATCCAATTTCTTCATCAAGCTACGTGTACGAAGAACAGATGTCGCTGACATGGAGAACTCATCCAAGCCCATTCCGACAAGGAGTGGAACAGCTGTTTGGTCACCGG
>JAPJPE010000059.1 GCA_030825825.1 Streptococcus sp.
ATTCCCCATCAATTTCAAGGTCTGGACGAAGTTCATGAGCAAGCTTAGTCGCTTCGACAACCTTATCAACACTTTCACCGAAACCAGATCCTTTTGTTGAATAGCTCAACATAGCAATTTTTGGATCAATACCAAACATCTTGGCTGTGATAGCTGAATTGATGGCAATTTCGGCTAATCCTTCAGCATCTGGATTGATGTTGATGGCACAGTCCCCAAACAAGTAGCGTTCAGATCCACGAACCATAAGGAAAGCCCCTGAAGTACGTTTTACATTTGGACGAGTTTTGATAATTTGCAAGGCCGGACGAACAGTTGCGGCTGTTGAGTGAATCGCACCAGATACCATCCCATCAACAATTCCCATGTGAACCAACATCACACCGAAATAGTTAACGTCGTCTTTCAAGACTTGACGCGCTTCTTCTTCTGTCATTTTGCCCTTACGACGTTCTACCAAGGAAGCTACCATCTCTTCAAAACCTGGATAAGAATGAGGATCGATGACTTCATATCCATCCAAAACCCCTTCGATTTCAAGATAAATCCGAATTTTATCCGGATTACCAAGCAAGACAGGGGTTACTTCTGTCTCGTTCACAATGCGTTTTGTCGCTTGGAGGATACGAGGTTCTTCACCTTCTGGTAATACAATACGAGCATTCTTACCAACGAGGTTGGCTTTGAGATTTTCGAAAACTTCCATGAGTTTTACTCCTTTTAATAATTAATAACTAGTTTGAAGCTGTGTTAATACAGCTTGGAAATCTGGAGGTAGTGGACTTTCTATGACCAATTCTTCCTCTAGAAATGGATGATAATAGGATAGACGATGACAATGAAGGGCTTGGCGCTCAATGCCGTCTTCTAAACTTCCGCCATAGAGATCATCTCCCAAGAGCGGAAAACCAATATGGGTAAAATGAACGCGGATCTGATGGGTTCGACCTGTGTGTAACTGAATATCCACTAGGTGAATATTACCAAAAGATTGAACAACCTGATAGCTAGTATGGGCATACTTGCCGCCTTTAGCTACCTTGCGGGTGATAATTGAATCTTCATCACGCGCAATCGGAGCAATAATCTCTCCGACAGGATCAAGCTTCCCAGATCCCTTGACCAAGGCATAATAGCGTTTTTGAATCGTTTTAGACTGCAATTGCTTATCTAATCGAGCATGAGCATAACCATGTTTGGCAAAGAGCATAACGCCACTAGTGTCCTTGTCCAGGCGAGTGACAATGTGAACCTGCTGGTTCTCGTAGCCCTGCTTCACATAGTAGCCTTTTACAAAATTTGCTAAGGTATTGGAATGAATCGCACTTGGAATCGAGGCAATGCCAAAGGGTTTGTTTAAAACCAAAAAATGATCATCTTCAAACAAAATATCCAAAGGCCGATCCAGGGGTTTTAGGGTTTCGAACCCTTCTTCCGCTGGAATATCAATGACCAAGCGATCCCCAATATCCAACAAATAAATTGCATTCTCCGGACGTCCATTGACAAGGATCTGGCCACCACGAAACTTAATCTTTGCTAAGAGACCCTTAGAAACCTCGTGCTTTTTCAGGAAAGTCTTGACCTTGACATGCTCATCGACAATGAATTCAAATCTCATTCCCCGTCATCTCCGATAAAGGCATCCTTGACCCGATTCCAGAAGCTGGTGTGACTGGAACTTGCCACAAAATTAATCTTATGGTTGTCAATCTGGTATTCTACCTTTGAAATATTGCGGTAAGAATAGGTTGAATTGTCAACAGAGATAATGTGGAAGCCAGGACGCGTCGGTGTAATCTCGATCTTATCCTTTTTAGGGACAATAACAGAAGAACCCAAGGTACGATAAACACGGTTGTTGAGACTGGCGATCTCAGCAATCTGCAACGCTTCAATAGTCGGGTGAAGGACTGCTCCACCCAAGGATTTGTTGTAAGCTGTGCTTCCTGTCGGAGTCGAAACGGTAATCCCGTCTCCTCTGAAGCGCTCAAAATCCACTCCATTAATCGTGAGATCGGCAACCATGGTCCGGTCGCTTCTCTTAATCGTCGCTTCGTTCAAAGCTCTCATAGTACGGGTTTCCCCATTGTCGAAAGTGATCTTGACATTCAAAATAGGATAAGAAACCTTGGCCCCTGTATCATATTTTAAATTCTCAACCAGCTTATCGATTTCACTGTCTAAGTAATCCGTATAAAATCCTAAGTGTCCGGTATGGACGCCAACAAATCGTACCCGATCCAACTGGTGTTCATACTTGTGAAAGGCTGATAGCAACATCCCATCACCACCAATTGAAATCACAATATCCGGATGCTTCTCCGTCAAAATAAAATTATTTTTCCTAAGCTTGTAGCGCAACTGCTGAAAAACCTCTTCACTTTGACGCTTGCGATTGCGAATAATGGATACTTTTTTACCTGTAGTCTTCATCTGTGTCATCACTATTTCCAACGCCATCATTTAACTTACGATGAAGTGGATCAAACAGGGCTTGAGCCTCCTGAATCGCATCCCGAATTGCCCCCATCTCTTCATCCAAGAGATAGGCCAGGTTTGCTGTCGTCTCTAAGCGTTTTTTGATCTCGTCTGGAAAGTCTCCTTTATATTTATAATTGAGCGAGTGTTCAATGGTTGCCCAAAAATTCATGGACAAGGTCCGAATTTGAATCTCTGCTAAGATAGTCTCATTACCATCAATGGTATCGACCGGATACTCGACCACGACGTGGTAACTCCGGTAGCCACTTGATTTCTTGTGGCGAATGTAATCTCGCTCTTGGACCACGCGCATATCCTGCCGTTGTCTCAGAACCTCTAGGATCTCTTCGACGTCGTCTACGAACTGAACCATGATGCGAAGACCTGCAATATCTTGCATATCCTGTGCCAGATTCTCTTCAGAAATATTTCTTCGGATCATCTTTTCTCGGATGCTCTCAATCGGCTTAACACGACCTGTCACAAACTCGATTGGAGAATGCTTTTGTTGCTTACGATATTGCTTTCGAATCCCACGCAGTTTGATTTTCAATTCCCCAACTGCTTGGATATAAGGATCTAAGAAGTTTTCCCAATCAATTGCCATCCTACCACCTTGTAATCTGAACCATTTTTGTATACAATAAACACATCTCTTATTATATCATGAATCGCTTTCGAAAAAAAGCAAAGGACCACAAAATGAACCATTTAGAAATTGAATACAAAACCTTGCTAGACAAGGAGGAATACCAATCCCTCCTTTCACTTTTTGCTGATACAGAATTGGTTGTCCAAACCAATCACTATATCGATACACCCGACCAGCTCATCCGCAAGGAAAAAATGGCCTTACGGGTGCGCACTTTCACAGATCAAGCGGAATTGACCCTCAAAGTTCCTGAAACAGTTGGCCATTTCGAGTACAATCAAGCACTCAGCCCAGAAGAAACCAATGAGATTCTTCAACAACAACAGTTTCCTGATGGAGAAATCAAAAACCTCTTGGAGTCAAAGGGAATCCCAGTTGAACAACTTGCTGTCTGGGGAGGTCTGACAACAGAACGATTCGAAAAAGAAACAGCTGCAGGCTTGGTGGCACTAGACCACAGTCTCTATCTAGATACTGAAGATTATGAGTTGGAAATTGAGGTGGAAACTGCTGAACAGGAAGAAAATTTTCATCAGTTCATTTCAGACCATGGAATCGTCTACAAAGCAGCAAAAAATAAAATCGCTAGATTAGCGGAAAGATTGTAAAAAAGCTGAAATTATCGCAAATTTTTGCTAAAATAGTGCTAAGATCAAAAATCTAAATGAGGTTGGAATCACATGTCAGATAAAAAAAATATGAAGCTCTTCTCTCTCAATTCAAACCCAGAGATTGCGCAAAAAATCGCGGATCATGCTGGGGTTCCACTTGGGAAAATTTCATCTCGTCAGTTTTCAGATGGTGAAATCCAAGTCAATATTGAGGAAAGTGTTCGTGGATATGATATTTATATCATTCAATCAACCAGTTTTCCTGTTAATAATCACTTAATGGAATTGTTAATCATGGTGGATGCTTGCCAACGGGCTAGCGCAAACACCGTCAATGTGGTCATGCCTTATTTTGGCTATGCCCGCCAAGACCGAACTGCTGCTCCTCGCGAACCAATCACAGCTAAGCTCGTCGCAAACATGTTGGTCAAAGCTGGGGTGGATCGCGTCGTCACACTCGATCTCCATGCTGTTCAGGTCCAAGGTTTCTTTGATATTGCCGTGGATAACCTCTTTACCATTCCACTTTTTGCAGAGCACTACATCAACAAAGGTCTAACTGGTCCAGATGTTGTTGTCGTCAGCCCTAAAAACTCAGGTGTCAAACGGGCCCGTAGTTTAGCAGAATATCTTGATGCACCGATTGCGATCATTGATTACGAGCAAGATGATGCGAACCGTGATTATGGCTATATTATTGGAGATGTCAAAGGCAAGAAAGCAATCTTGATTGATGATATCCTCAATACTGGGAAGACATTCTCAGAGGCTGCTAAAATCGTCGAACGTGATGGTGCTACTGAAATTTATGCTGTTTCAAGCCATGGTTTATTTGTTAAAGGTGCTGTTGAATTATTAGATCAAGCTCCGATCAAAGAAATCTTAGTAACCGATTCTGTTGCTCCAAAAGGACCAACACCAAAAAATATTAACTATCTGACAGCTAGCGAACTGATCGCTGAAGCTATTGTTCGCATTCAAGAAAGAAAACCTGTTAGTCCTCTATTTGCCTACCATAAGAAATAAGGTCTGAATGTGATATATTTTGATAATGCCGCAACAACTCCCCTTTTGCCTGAAGTCATCACTGCGATGACAGAAACCATGAAGACAACCTTTGGAAATCCATCCAGTCTTCATGCTCATGGACGGATGGCTAGTAAACTCCTCCGTGAATCTCGCGAGGAGATTGCTAGATCTCTCCATACCCTTCCAAATCGTATTTTCTTCACTTCAGGTGGGTCAGAAAGTAATAATACTGTGATAAAAGGCTACTGCTTGAAACACCAGGCAGATGGCAAACACATCATTACTACCGCTTTGGAACACCATGCGGTTCTCGAACCCATTGAATACCTTGTAGAACGTTTCGGATTTGAAGTCACGATCGTCCAACCAAGAGAAGGGCGTATTCAGGCTAGTGATATCAAGGCAGCTCTTAGACCGGATACCATTCTTGTCTCTACCATGTTTGCCAATAACGAGACTGGAGATCTTCTACCGATTAAAGAAATCGGAGAACTCTTAAAAAATCATCCCGCTGCCTTTCATGTTGATGCTGTCCAAGCAATTGGGAAAGTCCCGGTCTATCCCGAAGAGTTAGGGATTGATTTTCTCAGTGCTTCTGCTCACAAATTCCATGGACCAAAGGGCGTCGGCTTTCTTTATGCAGCCGTCCCAGATTTTGATAATCTCATCCATGGTGGTGATCAGGAAAATAAGATGAGAGCCAGCACGGAAAATCTCATTTCAATTGTTGGGATGGCAACTGCGCTTCAGCAAGTCACACTTCATCAAGAAGAAAATTTCCACCACGTTCAAAAACTTGGTCAAGAACTAGTTAATGGTTTAGCAGTCTACGACTACTACGTAAATGCGAGTGACGATCATCTTCCATTTGTTTGGAATCTTGGCTTCCCAGGCATCCAAAACGATGTCTTGCTGATGAGACTGGATTTAGCTGGAATATCTGTCTCTACAGGCTCTGCTTGTACCGCTGGTACAGTTCAACCCAGCCATGTCCTTGAGGCGCTCTATGGAAAAGATAGCTCACGCCTAAAAGAATCCCTTCGAATTAGTTTTTCAGAACTTAATACCGTAGAGGAGGTTCAAGACTTCCTCTCAAAACTTAAAGAAATTTTATCATAGGAGAACAATATGGCTTTTGAAACAAGTGTTTCATTGAAAGACTGCAAATATACCTATAGTCTACACCCAAATGTTAAAAAATATACCTTACGTGACAATACATTCGCTGTTACAAAAGTAGGAAATTACGAGTTAAATCGTTTACTCGAAGCCGTTCCAAATAGCGGTGAAGGCTTCCTACTTAAAATCATTTTCAATAAAGATTTGACAGGTTTTAAGATCAATATTACAGACAAATCTGGGCTTCGCCTGGTTAATATCTTTAAAAATCCAGAAAATGACATTATCCAACAAAAATTCTATTTCTTAATGGATAGTCTTGTCGAAAGAGAAATTTTCAACAAAACAGAGGCCTAATATGGTAACCCTAACTTATATCGACGCTTACCAAGTAGAACGAACGACTACTTATCCTGACCTTGCAGCCTGCATCCTAGATTTTTCAGGCTGTGTAACCCTGCCTGACTCTTACTCAATCGTATCCATTGAATACAAGGGGGAAAAGCTCCCCTATACAGGACGAGTCGATGGACTCTATACCTTTTTGAAAAAGGTAGAACAAGCTGAAAACTAAGCTGATGCTGGTGGAACTCTCCCATTGCCATCAGCTTTTTCTTTAGACAAAAATATTTTTGAAAAACCGCTCTAGATAGTTGATTTTTTCACAATCTTCCTATACAATAAGAGGGAAAGGTTGTGATATTGTGAAACATGATAAAAATACTCCAATTCCACGCGCAACAGCAAAACGCTTATCGCTCTACTACCGCATTTTTAAACGCTTTAACTCTGAAAAAATAGAGCGCGCCAATTCCAAGCAAATTGCTGATGCAATTGGGATTGACTCTGCTACTGTTCGCCGAGATTTCTCATATTTTGGTGAATTAGGAAGACGTGGATTTGGTTATGACGTAAAAAAACTGATGAACTTCTTTGCAGATCTCTTAAATGACAATGCCATTACCAATGTCGCTATTGTGGGGATCGGAAATATGGGAAGTGCGCTCCTCAATTATCGCTTCCATGAACGCAATAAGATGAAAATTGTTATGGCGTTTGATCTAGACGATCATGAACTGATTAATACTAAAAGTAAGGACGGAATTCCTATTTACGGTATTTCCTCTATTAAAGAAAAGCTCAAACAAGAAGGCATTCAAACAGCCATCCTGACTGTTCCAAGCGTCAAGGCTCAAGAAGTTGCTAGTCTTTTGGTAGACGCTGGGGTCAAGGGAATCCTTAGCTTCTCACCGGTGCATCTGACAGTTCCTAAAGATGTCGTCGTCCAATATGTCGATCTCACCAGTGAATTACAAACACTCCTTTATTTCATGCGAAAAAACGAAGAATAAAGACTTATACTTTAACAATAAAAGAGGCTGGGACAAAAGTCCTAGCCTCTCAATTATTTTTGGATTGTCGAGC
>JAPJPE010000060.1 GCA_030825825.1 Streptococcus sp.
GACGACGAAATCGAATTCTAACGAATGACCGATTTCTGTCCCACTCTCTTTTATTTTATCCTAAGACCAATTCATCACTAACCAGAGTTTCACCACTGTTTTGTTGGAAGAGGCGCATCAAATCTTCAACCGTTAGGTTTTTCTTTTCTTCTCCTTTGACGTCGACAACGATCTTGCCTTGGTAGAGCATGATCAAGCGGTTGCCGTATTCGATAGCATGGTTCATATCATGCGTAATCATCAAGGTTGTCAAATCATGGCTTTCCACGATCTTTTGTGTCAATTCCATAACCATTTCACTAGTCTTGGGATCAAGCGCTGCGGTATGTTCATCCAGAAGCAAGAGTTTAGGCTTGACCAAGGCTGCCATGACCAAAGTCAAAGCTTGACGTTGCCCACCAGATAGATATTGGGTATCGACTTTGAGGCGGTTCTCTAGACCAATATTCAGTTCCTTCAAGGCTTCACGGAATAACTCGCGATCTTTCTCCCGAACTCCCCAGCCTAAACCACGAGATTTCCCACGACGTTGGGCAATCGCCATATTTTCTTCAATAGTCAAACGAGAAGCCGTCCCCATCTTAGGATCTTGGAAGACACGCGCAATATCTTTCGCACGCTTCCGAACACTCGTATTTTTGATGGAGTTACCTTCTAGCAAGATATCCCCTTCATCCACGACTAGATTTCCTGCCAAGATGTTCATCAAGGTTGATTTTCCAGCTCCATTTCCACCGATGACCGAAATGAAGTCCCCTTCTTCTACTTGGAGATCCAAGCCTTTTAAGACGTGGTTTTCATTAACCGTTCCTGCTTCAAATGTCTTATGAATGCCTTCAATTGATAATAATGTTGCCATACTTTTCTCCTACTTATTTCCTAGCTTCAATCCGCGAATACGAAGACGTTTTTGCGCCTCAGGAGCGAACAAGACAATCGCGAGCAAGATCGCATTGAAGAGACGAACCATATTTTGATCGAGATTTGGGATCTCGTAAATATTTAAGATAATCAAACGGTAAACAATGGCTCCAACCCCGATGGAAAGCAAGCGCCAACCAATAGTCAATTCGTGAATCAAAACCTCAGCGATAATCACCGCACTCAAGCCAACCACGATCGTCCCTGTCCCAGAAGTCACATCTGAGAAACCATCATTTTGAGCAAACATAGCGCCACACAGAGCAATCAATCCATTTGAAATCATGTAGCCCAACATCTTCATGTTATCTACATTGACCCCATTAGCCTCACTCATTGGGATGTTATCACCTGTCGAGCGCAAAACCAAGCCAAGTTGCGTCTTCATTAGGAGGGTCAACAAGATACAGACGATGATCAAGCAGGAAATACTAATCAAAAAGACAGCTTCTTCATTAGAAAGTCCAAATTTCATGACACTCTTGAAAATGGTACTGGCATCGCCAATAGAGAGATTGGGAACTCCCCCCATGATTTTGATATTGATAGAGTAGAGACCCGTCAAAGTGACAATCCCTGTCAAGAGGGCTGGAATTTTCATTTTTGTATGGAGAATCCCAGAGACCAAGCCTGCAATCATCCCTGCAAAAAAGCCCAACAAGGTTGCAATCCAAGGGTTTCTTCCCGCTTGAATTTGTGAGGCTACAACTGCTGCCCCAAGTGGAAAGGCTCCTTCTGCCGTCATATCGGCAATATCTAAAATTCGAAATGTTAAGTAAACACCGATCGCCATGATCGACCACAATAAACCTTCTGATAAACTTGATAAAACGAAATTCATCTCAAACCTCCTATTTTTCTACCTTCAACGAGCTAATATCAATTCCTAGTTCTTTCGCCATCTCTTTATTGGTATGCAATTCTAATTTTTCAGGTGTTTCAACTGCGACTTTTCCAGGTTTCTCGCCCTTCATGATGCGAATAGCCATCCGAGCAGCTTGTCTCCCCAATTCCTCATAATCGGTACCAAAGTTGTACAAACCACCAGTGGCCACCATCTCAGCAGATCCACCAAAAACGGGCACCTTATGGCTGATAGAAACCTGTTTGACAGTGTCCATTGTAGAAGAGATAATATTGTCCGTCGGAACAAAGACGATATCTGCCTCTGACATGATGCTGTCTGCTGCAGCTTTCACATTGTTACTATCGAGAATTGTTTTTTCAACCACTTGATAGCCTTTAGCTTCTAGGATCTTCTTCGCATTGTCTTTTTGGACGACGGAGTTAGGCTCACTTTGCGTATAGAGAATCCCAACTGTTTTCGCCGTTGGAAGCACTTGCTTAATCATGTCTACCTGTGTAGCGATCGCATCTTCTGACTGGTCACTTGTCCCTGTGATATTGCCACCTGGTTCTTTCAAGTTTTTCACCAATTTCGCTGCCAATGGGTCGGTCACAGCTGAGAAAACAATAGGTGTTGATTTAGTGGTATTAGCCAAACTTTGTGCGGAAGGGGTTGCAATCGCAAAGACTAGATCACTTTCTTCTGCCAATTGTTTAGAAATATTTTTCAGATTTCGTTGCTCCCCTTGAGCATTTTGGAAATCGATCTGAATATTTTTCCCATCTACATAGCCCTCTTTCTTCAACTCCTCGATAAAGCCTTTTCGTGTCGCATCAAGCGACTTATGGGTGATGTACTGGGAAATCCCAATTCGAAAGACATTCTCTTTTTTAGTATCCTTTAGGTGGTGTAAGGTCACCAATGATGTTAACAGAAGTCCTACAACCAGGACAGGTGCTAGCAATTTTTTCACTACTTTCATTTTTTGACTCCTTTTCTGCAAAATAAACAAAAAATCCGCTTAGATGATTCTCTAAACGGATGCTTGAAATTCTCCAACAAGTTACAAAACCTCGGTCCATTTAGATACTAGCTCTATGGACCATCATCAAAAATCTTAGCCACATAGATACAAACAAATTGCTTGGGTTGTTTGCATCCATGAGATCATGTCTACAAACACTATCTAAAGTAGCTAAAGTAGAATTTTTGAATAGAAATGGCTTGTTGTTTCATGTTTATTTTCTGCTTTCTTTATTTATGGGTATTATCTTACCGTAATTTATTTTTGATGTCAAGACTATTTCAGAAATTTTTGAAATTTTTTGAAAATTCAACTGGTCCTGACAAGAAAAAAACAGAGGCTGGAACACATCCAGGCCTCTATTTTCTAATCTTCTTTTGATTTAGTTTCTTCATCTTCCTCGACGATTTCAGAAATTTCAACTTTCACCTTCGTCACACGACCATTTTTTACTTTGTCATTTGTCAAAATGAGGTGTTTCTTTTGACTATCGACTTCACAGCTGAGTCGCTCTTTCAAGGTTGGAATTCGCCCAACCTCTGTCAGATAATACCCTGCAATGGTATCCACATCATCACTTTGCAACTCAACATCAAAATATTCGTTAAAGTCATTTAGTGACATGGCTCCTTGTACGACATAGGTATTGTCCGCAATTTCAAAGACATCAATTTCTGCTTTGTCAGTCTCATCGTCAATTTCACCGACGATTTCTTCCAAGAGGTCTTCAAGAGTAACCAAACCAGACATCCCACCATATTCATCAAGCAGAATGGCCATTTGATTTTGGGTATTGCGCAATTCCTTCAAAAGATCATCCACAAAAATGGTCTCTGGAACAAACAAAGGTTCTTGTAAAATCTTTCTTAAGACAATATTATCAAAGCCATTGATAAATCCTTCGTTCAAGAGACGTTTGGTATGGATGAGACCGATGACATTGTCCTTGTCATCATCATAGACAGGAATCCGTGAAAAGTTTTGCTTAAGGATACTTTCAATGATTTCTTTGGTATCATCATTGATATCAACCATGAAGGCATCTGTCCGTGGCACCATGACTTCACGCGCTACCATTTCATCTAATGAAAAGATCCCTTGGAGCATCTCAATCTCGTCCGCATCTAGTGTTGCTTCACTATTGGTCAGCATATACTCGATTTCATCCCGCGTCATCTTTTCATCCGGATCATCGAATTCCATTGGCGTGATACGGCTCAAAAGGTTGGTCGACGCTGAAAGCAACCAAACAAAGGGGCTAACAATTTTTCCTAATAAAATGACAATCGGAGCCGTTCGAACAGCTAACTCATCTTTCAGGTTCATAGCGATTCGTTTCGGATAGAGTTCCCCAAATACGATCGAAATATAAGTCAAAAACGCTAGAGATAAAAAGCTTCCAGCTGCAACAGCCGTTTTAGTATTGCCCATCCATCCAGCAATAACATGACCAAGGCTATCTGCAAGACTCGCCCCAGATAAGATGGTAATCAAGGTGATCCCCACCTGAATAGTGGATAAAAAATGGTTGGGCTGTTCCAAAACGCTAAGAAGACGAATGTATTTTTTATCTCCTTCTTCAGCCTTTTGCACTACACGAGAACGATTCAACGATACCATTGACATTTCGGTTGCCGAGAAAAAGGCGTTCAATAATGTCAAAACAATCAATAAAATAAATTCCAGTAAAATTTCCTGACTGCCAGGGTCTTCCATGGATACTTTCCTCCAGTATATAATATCGTATATTATACCACAAAATATGAGAGCCTGCATTCTTCTATGTCATTTTCTTTTTTCACCATCAAAAAATCAGGACCAGGTCCTGATTTTAGTGCTCTGCACTGGTAAAATCATAAAAGAAGGCATTGAGTTTTTCAACCAGCTCTAGCGATGAGAGACTACTTGTACAGATAAAAGGTTTTTTCTTTAATTCCGGCATCATAAAGTTGGCCACCACGACATCTGCATCTGAAGCTTCGATATCCTCTACTGTTAGATTATACTTGATCATCTGAGTAAATTCAAAGTTATCCGTACAGTAGAAATCTAGAAAATCGATCATGGATTTAGCATGGTGGTCATCAAAACGACTGATAATCAAGACCTTAATGGACTTCCGGCGGCGCAATAATTGTGGTAAGAGACGTTCCCAGTGAGTGTAGACCGTGTAGATCATGTGCTTGATAATTTCTTCATTCAGATTATGCTTCATGGTCTTCATATAAGTGATGATATGGTCTCTCAAATCATCATAGAAGGCTGGGAAAATGCTCATAAAATCTTCGTTGGTATTGGTCTTGGTATCAAATAAGAGGAACTCCGAGAACAATTCCTTCCGACCTAAGTGAGCTGTATTATGAACGTGCATCAACATCTCATCAAGATTTTCGATATCTAAATCATAGGTATAGCATAGATCTTTGAACATATCTTTAATGAGTCTAGTGGATTCTTTTGCATAAGGATCTGTTTCTGCGGCCTCAATCAAGCTTTCTGGGCTGAAATAGAAATTTTCTTGAATAAAGATGATGAAGAACTGCTCCAGCACTTTTTCATTTAACTCGACACCCAACTGCAAGCTAAAGTAGCGCAACATCTCCTCAACATTGGTCACCCCTTGATATTGATCTTTATAGGCTTCAAAGGTCGTTGGAATGTCGATGAAATAGCCTTGCTTAATACGTGATAAGTACACTGTCAAGAGAACTTTGTAAGACTTAATGACAGAGAAGGTCAATGGATAGCCATAGAGCTTGAAGAAGAAGGTGATCAAATCGGTCACGGCCTCTTCCTTAAATTCTGGGAAAGGCCACTCCATATAGTAATAACGTTCCGCAAAATACTGGGCATAGAAGAAACGAACATCTACTTCATCCCCGACAAGATTCAAGGGTTTCAAATCAATCTTTACATTGTATTTAGTTTGAAGCTTCTGATTAATCGTCCGAATCAAGCGGTAGAAAGACTGGTAACTCAGATCAAACTTTCTGCAAATATATTCATTGGAAACATCCTTGTGGAAGAAGAGGTATTCAATCAAGGCGAAGGCTTGTGATTCTTTAAAAAAGTGATGGTAAATCACCTCAAGACCAACCGAATCTTCATAACTGATCTTGATCCCATTGGTAGAGGATTCAATTAAAAAATCATCAAATGTACTACGAAGATTAGACAAATCTTCTTTTAATGAACGTTCTGTACAATCCAAACGCTTGGCCAACTCTTTCAAGTGGAACCATCTTTTTTCCTTAATCAAGATTTCCAACAATTGCAATTGGCGTCTCTGTTTTTTCGATAAGAGCAGTCTCATCTTTCCCTACCTTTTCATATTTTCTTTCAAAATCACTTATATTTTAACACATTTCATAACACTTGTTGACTTTTTTACGGTATTTTTTCAAAAAAATGTACAAAAAAGACTCCAAGGCCCATATAGGCGCTAGAGTCTAGGATTTATTAATGATTCCAAATTCTTCTTTTTTCTTCTGCTCCTTGGCCGCACGGTGGTTATCATAAAGGTTCACCAAGAATTTCACGATTTCTTTTCCAATCGAATAGACTGGAATCGCGACGACCATCCCGATAATGCCGTAGATATTACTTGAGAGTAACAAGAGGACCATAATGGTAATCGGGTGAACCTTCATCACGCCTCCAACAATACGCGGATAAAGAATATTGCCATCGATCTGCTGGATGATCAACATGTAAATGACTGCTTTGATCATCATATCCATATCGGTAAAAGCATAAGTGATGATCATCGGAATCAAACCGATGGTTGGTCCTACATAGGGAATCAAGTTGGCCAGCCCAGAAAAAATGGCAAAGACCAAAGCATACTTCAATCCAATAAAACTATAGCCAATGTAGGCTAGTGTTCCAATGATCAAAGCATCGATCGAAATACCACTAATATAGCGAGAGACCGTTTCATTCAAACTAACCAAGAGGCTTGAAATGTGGAGTTTGTCATTGCGTAAAATGGTCCGTTCTAACATCGGCAACAATTTCTTGCCATCAATCAAGAAATAAACCAAGAAGACAGGGGTCATGATTAAGATAAAGACCGTATTGACAATGGTGTTAACCACACTTCCTAAACTGTTGGTCACACTATTCAAGAGATTTTGTAGGATATCCATATAAGAGAGATTCAACTGCTGAATCGTCGACTGGATATTTACATTCTGGAACAAAGGATTGGTTGAGAGTTTTCGAACCAAACTTTGGACTTCCCAGTAGAGCCCTTGAGTCGAATTGATCAAGCTGGTTAACTGATTGATCAAGATGGGGAGCAGATAAAAGATCCCTAAGCCAATGATCCCAAACAAGAGTACTAGGGTGATCAAAATGCCAAACACACGCTTGATTTTTAAGTGTTTTTCCAACAATTCAACAATCGGATTGGTAATGTAATATAAAAAACCTGCAATTAAAAATGGTAAGAGGATGGTATTCAGAACAGAGACAA
>JAPJPE010000061.1 GCA_030825825.1 Streptococcus sp.
CTAAACTTTTTCATAATAATCTCCCTATAAGAGCCACCAAAATCGGTGGCTTTTTTCTACGTACCTTAGTGAGTCAAGTCCAATAGGGGCGTAGACGAACTTAGGTACGTTGACGCAGTTCGAACGACAGTGAGAACTACGATCCTTATAATACTTAACGAGGTGAACTCAGAGAGTTCAACCGAATTTAGAGATATTGATGCAGTTTGAGCGAAGCGAAAACTACGTTCCTTATTCTCTTTTTCGAACGTTTATGAGCTTAGGTACGTTGATGCAGTTCGAACGCTAGTAAGAACTACGATCTTTATTATTTTAAATAAAAAACGCATCCTGTTTATGATGCTGGCTAATGTATTTTCTCAGACTTCAGACCGATTCTTTCCATTAGAGAATTTTCTTAAGTTTTCTTTAAGCAAGATGCCTTATAATGAAATCATCAAATGAAGACCTCCTAACTTTGTTTGATAGAAAATCCTAAACTTTTTCATAATAATCTCCCTATAAGAGCCACCAAAACCGGTGGCTTTTTCTATATCTCTTAATGAGGTGAACTCAGAGAGTTCAACCGAATTTAGAGATATTGATGCAGTTCGAACGCCAGTGAGAACTACGATCCTTATTTTTTAGTGAGTCAAGTCCACCCGGGACGCAGACGAACTTAGGTACGTTGATGCAGTTCGAACGACAGTGAGAACTACGATCCTAACCCTTCATTTGTACAAATACTCCAATTTCTCTTCAATCTATGTTATAATGAAGAGAATTTTTTGTCTGAGGAGGATTTATGAAAAAAACACATTCTATGTTATTCATCCCAGGCATCATTATGCTTGGGATTGTTTTACGAACACCATTTACAACGCTTCCGACGGTCTTGTCTGACATCGCAGCTGGTTTGGGGGTTGATGTGAGCTCTCTGGGACTATTGACTAGCTTGCCACTTCTGACCTTTGCCATTTTCTCACCTTTTGCGATTCAATTTGCTCAAAAATTAGGGATTGAGCGTCTCTTCTTTCTTGTCTTGATCGCAATGACGATTGGATCTGCCATTCGAACGATCAACCTCCCCTTCCTCTATCTGGGAACCATCTTGATTGGAGCAAGTATTGCTTTTCTCAATGTTCTGCTTCCAAGCCTTATCCAGGCAAATAGACCGAAGCAACTCGGTATTTTAACCACTTTATACATCACTTCTATGGGGATGTCTACAGCGATCGCATCTTCTGTGGCTGTTCCCATCACCCAAGCTACTTCTTGGCAAGGGCTAGTCAACATCTTGACTGTCGTCTGTGCACTGGCTTTACTCATCTGGATCCCCAACCTTCGCTACAACCACCATCTTAAAAAGACAACGACTAGTGAATCTAGTAGTAAGTGGTATACCAATAAATACGTTTGGGCTATCATGATTTTTGGTGGACTTCAGTCTCTACTTTTCTATACAAGCATGACCTGGCTTCCAACTATGGCTGTTCAAGCTGGTGTTTCACAGGTTGAATCTGGTCTTCTTGCTACGGTTTATACTCTTATTAGTCTTCCCTTTTCCTTGACTATCCCAAGTTTAACCACACGGTTATCCGATCGCAATCGACGCTTGATGCTTACGATTGTTGTCGGAGCAGGGATTCTAGGAGTAGCCATGCTCTTAATTCCGACGAGCAACTTCTTCTACTGGCTCCTTCTAAACGTCCTTATCGGAAGTTCCGTTAGCTCGCTTTTCCCTTACCTCATGGTTGCTTTCTCCATGAAATCAAGCACACCGGAAAAAACGGCCCAACTTTCTGGCCTTGCTCAAACAGGAGGCTATGTCTTTGCAGCCTTTGGTCCTATTCTCTTTGGGTATAGTAAATCGATTTTCCACTCATGGACACCAGCGGTCCTCATGTTGCTGGTCTTAACCATCATCATGGCAATTGCCCTTTATGAGGTTGAAAAGGTTGATCACATTTTATAATCTCATTCACATTTTATAATCTCATTCACATTTTATAATCTCATTCTGGTTGGAGCATTCGTGTTCCAACCTTTCTTTTTTTAAAATACAAAAAAGAACTAGGCACTAGCCTAGTTCAATGGTTTATTATCCGTTAAATGAGATATGCACGTGGTCGTTGTGGTTTGCTGTGTCATCACCACGGTCTGGCATTTGATTCCAAGTGTTAGCTGGTCCGTAAATATTATTTACTGGCATATAGAATTGTTGTTTCCAGATAATATATGAGATACCTGCACGGTCCATGTTATCAATCGCATATTGCGCAACTTGATCTCCAAGTTCTGAATTTGTAGGAACCATAACGTCTACTGCAAGTCCTTTACCATGATCATCTGGATCTCCTGCACGGTAACCACCGATGTTGGTGATGCCGAATTTCGCTGCAACTTCTTGACGGAAAGCTTCAGCCTGTGGTTGAAGGTTTGGATCAGTTGGAATCGTATTTCCGCTTGTTGGAGTTGATGCTACTGGTTGCACTTCAGGTGTGGCAGGAGTTTCTGCTGCTGGTTGTGCTGGGGCTTCTTCTGCTGCAGGAGCTGCTGGCGCTTCAGCTGGAGTTTCAGCTGGAGTTTCTGACACTGGGGCTGCTTGAGGAGCTGCTGGCGCTTCTTGATTTTGAATTTCAACATTCACAGCTGGAGCACCGTAGCTTGGTGTTTCTGGAACAACTGGTTGTGCTGGAGTTTCTGCTGCTGGAACTTCAACAACAGGAGCTTCAGCTGGTTGTGCTGGGGCTTCTTCTGCTGGAGCTGCTGCTGGCGCAACTGGTACAGCTTTGTTATCTTCATTCACTGGTTTTGACAGATCGTTTACAGCGACTGTTTGATCAGCAACTGTCACTTGGTTCGTTGTCAAGTCAGCACTTGCAACTGTTGCGTCTGTCGAACCTACTTGAGGAGTTTGGATTTCAACTGAAGTTACTTCTTTTTGATCGTTTACTGTTGTTTTCAAAACAGTACCTGGGTAGATCAAATCCATGTTACTGATATTGTTCAAGTTTGCCAACACATGAACATCGATTCCTAGCGCTTCTGCGATAGAGCTCAATGTATCACCGTATTTAACAGTATAAGTTTGTTGGTTTTCACCGCTTTGTTGGATATCATGTTTGATTTCATCTACTGAACGAGCTACCCAATCTTCGAGTGTTTCTGCAGTGGCTTTTGTAAATGGAATCACTGCAAGAGCTACTGTTGAAGCGATCAAGGCTTTCGTATTAACTTTTAATTTCATCTTTTATCCTCTTTTTTCTTTGTTTTTTTGCTCAAGATTATCTTGGACAAATGAACTACTATACTATCTTATCACAATTTAAAAATAATAACAGGCCTTTTTGGCTATTTAACAAAACTGTATTTTTCTTGTAACATTTCGTCTTTCTTGTCATATTGTTACAAACTAGTAACATAATAAGGTGCTGGAAGAAGAGTTCCAGGGTACAAAAAAAGCCTCATCCAGGAGCGGTTCCTAGATGAGGTTCTTGTATGTATAAAGCAATTGAACACGCCTACAACTCTTTGGAAAAAGATAAATCTAACGACGAAGCTGGTGCTTCGTCGTTGGATTTCCTATTTTCCTTTGAGTTGCTTAACGGCTTTGTATCTTACTTCACCTTCATGATTCTGACGAGGTTGGCGCGTTCGGCTTCTTCGAGTTTCATTTCGATATAGTAGATGGTCTCTTTGAGGTCTGGGATCGTCGCATACTCGAGTCCATTCACTCGACGACGGGTTTTCTCGATTTCGTCTGCCATGAGTTGGCAACTTTTTTCGATTTCCGCTAATTTAAGCAAATCTGGGAGGAGTGCTCCCATTTCTTGAATGGTACTATCCATTTGACTGTTGGATGCTAGGTAGCTATAGACCACATCTCCTTCATCATCTCCGTATGGATTATCGATACGAGCATGAAGCTTGGGCACGCGCACACTCATGACATTTTCTTCTTCGATATGAAGAGAGACTTCACGGGTTGGCACAGCAAAGATTTCTTCCACCATGAGGTCGCTCTCTAAGGACTTGGCCATGACGAAATCTTGCATATCGCCTACAAGCGCTGCCTCTACCTTTTGGCGCAGACGATTATTCTCACGTACAGATTCAATAAAGCGGCGCATGAGTTCATCCCGCTTGTCCTTGAGCAACTTGTGCCCCCGGGTTGCTGTCTTAAGGCGCTCTTTGAGAATATTAAGCTCCATCCGAGTTGGTTTTACATTTAATCGTGCCATAGGCTAGTCCTCTTTGTTTGGCAGATACTTGTCAATCATCTCATCCTTTATCCGTTTAAGCTCTGTTCGTGGAAGGATGGATAAGAGTTCCCAACCGAGATCCAAACTTTCCTCAATCGTCCGATTGGTAGTGAAACCTTGATTGATGTATTCTTGCTCAAAGCGATCGGTAAATTTGACATAGAGCTTGTCGGTATCGGACAAGGCAGACTCCCCCAGTACTACAGCCAGTTCTTTGGCTTGTTTTCCTTGGGCGTAGGCCGCAAAGAGCTGGTTCATGGTCGCCGCATGGTCTTCCCGAGTCTTGCCTTCACCAGAACCCTTGTCCTTCAAACGAGAAAGGGATGGAAGAACATTGATCGGTGGGCGGTAACCACTATTGTAGAGATCGCGGGACAAGATAATCTGACCTTCGGTGATGTAGCCTGTCAAGTCAGGGATGGGGTGGGTGATGTCATCTTCTGGCATGGAGAGGATCGGAATTTGGGTCACAGATCCTTTCTTTCCAACCAAGCGTCCTGCACGTTCGTAGAGGGTTGAGAGGTTGGTATAAAGGTAACCTGGATAGCCCCGACGTCCTGGAACTTCCCGGCGGGCAGCGGAGACTTCCCGAAGGGCTTCACAGTAGTTGGTCATGTCGGTCATGATAACCAAGACGTGCATGTCTTTTTCATAGGCCAAATATTCTGCCGCGGTCAAGGCGATCCGAGGGGTCGCAATCCGCTCGATAGCTGGGTCATTGGCTAGGTTGATGAAGAGGACAGAGCGATCAATAGCCCCTGTCTCCCGCAGGTCGTTCATAAAGAACTCGGCTTCTTCAAAGGTAATCCCCATGGCTGCAAAGACCACGGCGAAGTTTTCTTCAGAATTAAGAACCGTCGCTTGACGAGCAATCTGAGCCGCCAACTCCTTGTGAGGAAGACCAGAACCTGAGAACACTGGGAGTTTTTGGCCCCGAACCAAGGTATTCAAATGGTCAATGGCTGAGATTCCTGTCTGGATAAATTCATCCGGATAGTCCCGCGAAACAGGGTTAATAGCTTGTCCATCAATGTCCAAGTACTTCTCTGGGATAATCTCTGGACCGCCATCGATCGGTTTGCCCATCCCGTTAAAGATCCGTCCCACCATGTCTTCAGATACAGGAAGTTCTAGGGGACGTCCGGTAAAGCGAACCTTGGCTTTTTCCAAGTTGATCCCGCTAGATCCTTCAAAGAGCTGGACCATGGCCTTGTCTTCTTGGACTTCGAGGACTTGTCCCTGGCGGGTCGTTCCGTCATGGAGCTTGATTTCTACCAGTTCATTGTAGTGAACCCCTTCGACCTGATCGACAATCATCAAGGGGCCAACAACTTCGCTGACAGTACGGTATTCTTTAATCACGCTCATTGTCTACTCCTCCTTTTGCGACGATTTGGTGTAGGGTTTCTACGATTTCTTCTTTCAGGGCTTGAATGGTTGCTAACTGGTCCTCATGGATGAACTTGCTCCGGGCAATACGGTCTCGAAGGGCCACGGTTCCTTCCATGATTTCTGTAAAGTAAGCTCCTAATTCTAGTGCTTTCTGACTTTCTTGGTCAAAGGTCAAAATGTTGGTCAATAAGGCCACCTGCTTGCTGAAAGAGGTATAGGTATCCACCTCATCAAAGGCATTTTGTTGCAGGTAGTCTTCGCGGATCATCTTGGCCGCATTCATGGTCAAGCGGTCTTTCTCAGACAAGGAATCTAGACCAACCAAGCGGACGATTTCTTGCAATTCACTCTCTTTTTGCAACAGGTTCATGGCGCGGGTCACTTTTTCTGCCCAGCTAATCTGTTCATGCTGATCAATATATTGGCCCACTTCATCTTGGTAAAGGGAATAAGAACTCAACCAGTTAATGGCTGGGAAGTGGCGGCGTTGCGCCAACTGAGCATCTAGTCCCCAGAAGACCTTGACAATCCGCAGGGTATTTTGGGTCACCGGCTCTGAGATATCTCCACCCGGAGGAGAAACGGCACCGATGGCGGTAATCGAGCCTTCACGCGCAGTGGTTCCGAGTGTCTTGACTCGACCGGCCCGTTCGTAGTACTCAGCAATCCGGCTACCAAGGTAGGCCGGGTAGCCTTCATCCCCTGGCATTTCTTCTAGACGACCAGACATTTCACGAAGAGCTTCTGCCCAGCGCGATGTAGAATCGGCCATGATGGCAACGGAATAACCCATATCACGGAAATATTCGGCAATGGTGATCCCTGTGTAGATGGAAGCTTCACGCGCTGCCACCGGCATATTCGAAGTGTTGGCGATCAGAACCGTCCGTTGCATGATGGATTGGCCAGTTGTTGGATCGATCAATTCTGGAAATTCATTCAGAACGTCCGTCATTTCATTTCCACGTTCCCCACAACCAACGTAAATCACGATATCCACATTGGCAAACTTAGCCACCTGGTGTTGCACAACTGTTTTCCCAGCTCCGAAAGGACCGGGTACAGCTGCAGCTCCACCCTTAGTCACAGGGAAGAAGGTATCGATGACCCGTTGACCTGTAACCAAAGGCTCTACCGGAATCAGTTTTTGTGCAAAGGGACGGCCTCGACGAACTGGCCATTTTTGCATCAAAGTACCAGTAAAGAGGCTACCATCTGCCTGCTCGATCTCATAAACTGGCTCTTCTACTGTGTAAGAACCTGCTGCGATCTTGGTCACACGTCCACTGACTCCAAAGGGTACCATGATGCGGTGTTCCACCATATTGGTCTCTTGAACGGTACCGACGATGTCTCCTGCGACCACTTCTGTCCCTTCAGTCACACTTGGTTCGAAGGCCCATTTGGTGTCCCGATCTAGATTTGGAACTTGCACCCCACGAACCAAAAAGTCACTGGCAGTCACTTCTTGGAAGCGTTCCAAGGGGCGTTGGATCCCGTCAAACATCTGAGAGATCAAGCCTGGTCCCAATTCAACAGAAAGGGGGGCTCCGGTTGTGACCACTGGTTCTCCTGGACCGACTCCAGACGTTTCTTCATATACTTGGATAGAGGCTT
>JAPJPE010000062.1 GCA_030825825.1 Streptococcus sp.
AAATCCAGGGTTGATAAGAGCACCTGGCTTCCATAGTCAATCATTTTTTTACTAAAGACGCCCGCATCTGTATAGAAATTCATCTTTTGTCCCAATAAAACAACAGCCAGATCATGAATATCATGGGCTGCATCTGGGTTTATATCGAAATACATTTTACTCATAAGGTTATTTTATCATAATTCATTCGTTTTTTAAATCGTTTACATGACCTCTAAAAATTGGTATACTAAAGACTACAATAGGAGTGATATATGGACAAAGAATTTCTACATTTTGAAAAAATTAATCGGGAAACCTGGCAAAATTTGCACCGCAAAACCACCCCACCTCTCTCTCAAACAGAGCTCAATTCTATTAAAAGTTTTAACGACCGCATCAACCTCCAGGATGTACGTGACGTCTACCTGCCTTTGACAAACCTAATTGGAATCTACAAGCGTTCCAAAGAAGATTTGGCCTTCTCAAAAGGTATTTTTCTTCAAAAAACGAGTGAACGCCAACCCTTTATCATTGGGGTTTCAGGGAGCGTTGCGGTTGGAAAATCTACCACTAGCCGTTTACTTCAAATCCTGCTGTCGCGAACCTTCGAAGGCTCGACAGTAGAATTGGTGACAACAGATGGTTTCCTCTATCCAAATGCTATCTTAAAAGAACAAGAGATCCTCAATCGAAAAGGATTTCCAGAAAGCTATGATATGGAATTGCTCCTTGATTTTCTTAATCAGATCAAAAACAACAAGAGCGTAGAAATTCCTGTCTATTCCCACGAAATATACGATATTGTCCCAGATGAGAAGCAAACCATTTTACCGGCTGATTTTGTCATTGTCGAAGGGATCAATGTCTTTCAAAATCCGCAAAATGACAGTCTCTATATGACCGATTTCTTTGATTTTTCAATCTATGTGGATGCCGCAGTCGATGATATCGAATCTTGGTATATCGATCGCTTCCAAAAACTCCTTGCATTAGCTCAAAATGATCCCAATAACTACTACTATCGATTTACAGAGCAACCCCTAGAAGAAGTTTTAAGCATGGCCCATCAGGTCTGGGAATCCATTAATTTAGTCAACTTGCAACATTACATCCAACCAACCAGAAACCGAGCTGATCTGATTCTCCATAAAGCAACCAACCATGAAATCGACGAAATTTATCTCAAACGCTAGAGAAAATGGCCTGTTAACGGTACTTTTTTAAGGAAAAGCTATTTTAGGCTTGTCAAATCTTAACTTTTCATATATAATGAGATAGTTAGATTATCAATGGAGGTGAATAACTTGGCAAACATTAAATCAGCTATCAAACGCGCTGAATTGAACGTTAAACAAAACGAAAAAAACTCAGCTCAAAAATCAGCTATGCGTACTGCAATCAAAGCTTTTGAAGCAAACCCATCTGAAGAACTTTACCGCGCTGCTAGCTCAGCTATCGATAAAGCAGAAACTAAAGGTTTGATCCACAAGAACAAAGCTAGCCGTGATAAAGCACGTCTTGCAGCGAAACTTGGTTAATCAAGAACAGCATAAAAATCAAGCTCTCCGGAGCTTTTTTTGTTCCTAAATTTTTGAGAGGTGCTTATGAAAATCGTTATTATCGGCTATTCTGGCTCAGGTAAATCCACCTTGGCTGAAAACTTATCCCGCCACTACTCCATTCCCAAGCTCCACATGGACACCCTTCAATTTCAACCGGGTTGGATAGACAGTGACCGGGATTGGATGGAGCAAGAAATGAAACAGTTTCTCAGCGAGCATAGAGACTGGGTTATTGATGGCAATTACTCTTGGTGCTGCTATGAGGAGAGAATGGAGCAAGCCGACCAGATTATCTTTCTCAACTTCTCTCGTTGGAACTGCCTCTTTAGAGCCTGGAAACGATACCGCCGTTATAAAGGACGCGTCCGTGAGAGTATGG
This sequence comes from Streptococcus sp., assembly GCA_030825825.1. GTDB lineage: Bacteria > Bacillota > Bacilli > Lactobacillales > Streptococcaceae > Streptococcus. Next base: position 1,924 of record JAPJPE010000062.1, read on the forward strand.
CGGCAGGTTGCCCCGAACGCTTTGACTATGAATTCATCCGTTGGATTCTTTGGGACGGTCGCCAAGCCAGACAGGTCACACGCTATCAGACTATCGGCCAAAACTATCCAGACAAATTTGTCTCTCTCAAGAATCAAAAAGAGCTGGATGCGTTTCTAAAAAACATACAATAAAAAGGTTGGGATATCAATCCCAACCTTAAAATGTAGACAAACTATTTTAAAGTAAAATAAATTAAGCGATTCTGATAAGAAATAAAATTGAGTTCAATTTTTTAGATGAATCAAGAAAATACCAAGACTTTCCGCTGTGAGTAAAGTGCCTGAAACAATAACGATTCAGGCACTCGGAATTATTGAGACCTTAGGCTCAATAATTAGTCATGGAACTTCGTAGAAGTTCGCTGACGTCCGTACTCACCTAAGGAAAGTTTTTTATATGACTTTGTCTTCAATCTGAGGTTGGGATGTCAATCCCAACCTTTTTTATTTATCAACGTAATCGCCACCGGTGAAGCCATAGTATTCTTCCAGACTCAAACCTGAGTCAGCGATATCTTGTGCTTCTTTTCCGATATAGCGGAGATGCCAGCTCTCTGGCATGTAGCCTGTCACTTTTTCTTTTCCTTCTTGGTAGCGAACCACAAAGCCATATTTAGCGGCGTTCTTGAGCAACCACTTACTTGGTCCAGGTTCAGTTACCAAATTACCACTGGTATCGATCAAATCAAAGGTCAAACCAGTTTGGTGTTCACTATAACCCGGTCTTGCGGAATAACGATCTGCTGCCTCCTGACCATCTTGATTGACATAGTTTTGATAGAGACCAACTTGGGTGTCGTAGCTACGAAAACCACTATATTGGTCACTGATCGGATAACCTTCTGCCTGCATGGCTGCGATCAATTCATGAAGGGCTGAAACAGCTTCAGGATCTTCACCTGGGTTAAAGTCAGGCGACAAGGGATAATGTTTGTTGGCGATCATGACCTCACCATATTTCCCTTTGACACTATAGTAAGAACCATTATAGCTCACACCAGAGTCCACTTTCACATCTGACTTACCAGCTTTTGACGACTCTTCTTTGCCAGTCTCTTTTGATGGATTCTTTGCTGAAGACATTTCTTTGGAAGACTTGGTTTGCGTTTGTTTGCTTTCTTCTTTTGCAGAAGATTTAGAACTAGTGGATTGAGATTGGGAGCAAGCTGTCAGGGTTAACAAGGCAACTGTCACCAACGTTAATTTGGAAAATCTTGCTTTCATGGGGAATCTCCTATGATTCTTTTGTTACGACAATATCCGTGATCACATAACTTGCACCTACTTTTTTCAAGGTGTAAGTCTTGTACTTGCGGTTTTGTGAATCTGGATGACTATCTGTATAATGCACGGTAAAGTCTTCATAAGTCTTGATGGTCACCACACCGTTTTCTTCAGTGACACTTTGAATATCCAAAGCTCCTGGAGTATAGTAGTCAATTTTAGCCTTTCGAACGCCATCACCCGTTGTGAATTCAACCATGTCTTTGTAAGCTTGACTTTGTGTGTCATAGTATTTAGAGTAGGTGTTATTTCGGTTTGAAACGGAGCTAAAGACAGCGTCGCGGTACTCTTTCAAGAATTCTTCCGCCAAGGTCCGATTTTGTTCTTCTTTGGCAGCTTGCGCTTTCTTAGCATCTTGTGCACTCTTGATGCGTTTTAGGGTATCTTTGGCTAGTTTAAGTTCGATCGGATCGTTCTCACCCTCTTCAATCGTCACCTTAGCCTTCTCAGTTGTATAGGTTTCCCCATTCATGTTGAAGACAGCATGTACTTCAATTTCTTGATAAGGGATGCTATCTACTTCAAAGGTCGTGCTGGTTCCGACTTCTTTGCCGTTAACCACAACCTTCACATCCGTTGGGTTTTCAACTTCATCTGGGAACTCAACTTCTAAATTGCGTTTTTCAGAATTCAACTGCAATTCTAAGTTATTCTTGGTTGCTTTTTTAGGATTGAGATGGATCTTAGAAGTAACATTTCCGACCTCTGTTTTAGCAGTCAATTCCATTTCTTTTGTATTGTAATGGAAAGAACCAAGGTCTGTCACTGCATCTTTCTTCAAGGTCACTGTTTTATTGGCTGCCACTTTGAGTTTGGCTTGGTCCAAATTGGTCTTGACCTTGACTTGCACTGGATAGCTAGCCACACGGTATTCTTGGAAGATTCCAAATTTCTTGTCCGCCTTTTCCAAACCAAAGATCTTGTTACCAGATTTATCCGTATAGCTGCCTTCTCCACCATTATCAATGATCTTGTTCAACTCTGTGCCGATATCGACCCCTTGATCTTCCATGCTAGTGATCAAGCTTTCGGCTTCATCCTTTGTCCATTTATCGTTCTCGGTTGAAAGCAGATCTGCTGCTTCACGATAATCCTTTGTATCTACTGCCTTGATGAATTTATCTGCAGTCACTTCGACACGTGTTGTAGACTGGAAGTAAAAGAAGGCTGCTACCAAAGCGATTACAAGAACAGCAAGGGCAGAAATAATCCCAATTTTCTTCTTAGAAAGTTTCTTCCCACTCTTCGTTTTAGGAGCCTTTGGTTTTTTCTGAGCTGGACTTGCCTCTGTGAAGGTTGATCCCTCAAAGACCTGCGTTTGCTCAGTAGCAAGTGGAGCCGCATACTCTTGAGTCGGCTGTTGAGGGACATACTCCTGTGTTTCTTCAGTTGAATCTGGGTTCGCAAATTCTGATTCAGGCACAGGTCCTACAAAAAACTCAAAGTTTTGACTTTTAGCCAAGGTAAATTCTTCCGCACTTGGCTTGCGGCCATAGGTTTCTTCAAAATGTTGCAACCAAGCCTGACGAGCTGCTAGAAGTGGATCGACATTCTTCACTTCTTCAACTGGTTCAACCACTGATTCCTCAACAGGAGCGACTTCCTCAGCTGGGACATTTCCTGCGATAGACTGAATTTTTTTCAAATCAAATCCACAGGCTTTCCCAGCCATAAACTCTTCTGGTGACGGTTTGCGACCGATCACTTTTTCAAATAATTCAACCCATTTCTTTTGCATGGATCTCTTCTCCCTCATTATAAAATAGGGAAAGTGGGTATTCCCACCTTCCTTTTTGTGATATGTTTAGTATCCAAAATTACCCAAGTCTCCAAAATTTGGAGTATTTGGAATAGATCCCATAATAGCTTGTTCCAAAATTTGACGATCCAAGTAAACAACAAGTCCTGCAAAGACAATTAAAATCGCAATGGATGCTACAAGCAATATGAATTTATCTGCTTTAAATTTTGTGTTGTTCAAGGCTTGGTATACTACATACAAGGTTCCAACTGTATACAAGAAGAAGATCAAGAAGTTAAGGAATCCATAGAATTCATAAGCTTTTACAAGTCCAACTAAGAAAGCAAATAGAGAAATAGGCAAGGTGTAAACAGACAAACGTCCAAACTCTTCAAATGAACGGCCGTATGAATATTCTTTATCTTGAAGAACGACACGACGGACAAAGAAACCTGCTAGCTGGAAGGTATAGATATTGAAAAAAGCCATGATCAAGATGATCAGAAAGGCACGGAAATCTGCACCATAACCACCTGTAGCTCCACTAGCTGTGAAGAAAGTGCCCAAGGTCAAGACAAAAGCAGTCAAGACATACTGTAAAATTCCGTTAAGAGCTTTTGGATTTTCTACAGCTGTTGGACGTTTCAAAGCTGAAAGGAACCAATTCCAGTAACCACCAACGGCTACACCAAATTGACTTGGTTGGGCAGGATAAGGTTGTCCTGGTTGACCTTGGTAAGGAGCTTGTTGATAAGCTGCTTGAGTAGGTTGTTGGTAAGCTTGTTGTGGAGCTTGTTGGAAAGCAGGGGCATTCGTTGGAGCAACTTGAGGTGCCGGTTCTTGAACTGGAGCTGCTACTGTTTCTTCTGTAGGTGCTGCAGGAGCTGCTGGTGCTGCGACAAACTCTGGGGCTTGTGGCGCTGAAACAGGTTCTTGAACTGGGGCTGCAGGAGCTGCCACAAATTCTGGAGCTTGTGGCGCTGAAACCGGTTCTTGAACTGGGGCTGCAGGAGCTGCCACAAATTCTGGTGCTTGAGGTGCTGAAACTGGTTCTTGAACTGGGGCTGCGACAAATTCTGGAGCTTCTGTAGCCACTACTTCTTCTTGAAATTCTCCAGCAGCAAGTGCTTGAGCAATTTCTTCCGCACTAGCAGAACGACCATTGACGGCTTCAAAATAATCCAGCCAATCTTGTTTTGACATAATTAATCTCCTTATAAATTCTTAATACTAGGGTATTATACAAAATTTTTAGGCCATTTTCAATGAAAGACTGGAAAATCCCTGCATTATCTTTTGAAAAACATACAAATTCTCTTTATTTTTAAAAACTAATAAAAAACGCCTCTTTTCAGAGGTCGTTTGATTAAGATTCAAATGCATCCATGCCACCTTGGACGTTGGTCACATCATAGCCCTCTTCTGCCAAAAATTGGCAGGCGCGAGCCGAGCGTCGACCTGACTTGCAGATGACATAATAGGCTTGCTCCTTGTCTAGTTCTGCGTACTGTTCTGCTATCACTGATAAGGGAAGCAAGGTCACTCCATCCAGATGGAGGGCATCATATTCCTCCTGCTCACGGACGTCGAGGACTTGGATTTCTCCCGCCTGGTACTTTGCTAAAAAGTCATTAAATGGTATTTCTTTCATGATTTCTCCTATAGGGTAGTTTATGGAAGGGTTAGAATTTCATAGTTAAAGCCAATTGATTCTAAAAAGCGAAATAGATCTTGGGTTTTGATAAAGATTGTCTTTTCATTGGTGTTCGGATGGAAGGTCATGATCTCTTCTGACAGAATGTCCTGATCGAAATAGACCCGAATATCTTTTTCTTCATTGTTTAACAGGCCAAATGGGGATACTGTCCCAGCTGGTAATTGCATTTTTTCTGCCAGAGATTCAGTTGAAGCCATACGGATCCGATTGGCTCCTACTTGGTCTTTGAAATCCTCCATATCCAAGCGTTTCTGGTCATCCATGATGAGCAGATAGTACTGGGTTTTCTTTTTGTTGGTCAAAAACATGGACTTTGTCCGGACCCCTTCTAGACCTTCAATATAGGAATCGGCCTGCTCAGTCGTGAAGGCGGGTGGGTGTTCGACCACATCGTAGGTGATTCCCAACTCTTGCAACTTTTTAGCCACTTGTTGATAAGCTTCCATAGTCTTTCTCCTTTATCGATGAAGAATCTTTTGCACCAATGTTTGCAATTCTGGGACCACTTCTGCCTCAAACCAAGGATTTTTAGCCATCCAGA
>JAPJPE010000063.1 GCA_030825825.1 Streptococcus sp.
TTTCTTTCAGTTGCTCTTGGCTTTGTTGGTAGGCCAATTGGGCCCGCTGTTGCTCTAGACGCGCTTGCTCACCTTGGCTTTGAATAGAGGCCAGGTATTCTTGCGCCTGCTTGAGCAGATTGTCCTTGGTCTCGACCTCCTGCTCTGCTTCTCTCAAACGAGCATCCAGAGCTTGCATTTCCTGCTTCAAACTATCTAATTCTGGTTTGACAAAAACCGTATTTTGGGAGCGATTGGCACCACCGGCATACGATCCTCCGGTCCGCAATTCGGTCCCATCCAAGGTCACCATCCGAACTTGATAATTGACTTTACGAGCCGCCTCACGCGCATGCTCCGTCGTGTCAAAGATAGCCGTTACTCCAAGCAGGTTTTGGAAAATCTGTTCAAACCGATTTTCATAGGTCACTAAGTCACTCGCAATTCCTAGAAATCCTGCACTGGCTTGAATCAATTCCAAATTCCGAGGAGATAGTTGACGGGCTTTGATGGTCGTGAGCGGAAGGAAGGTTGCCCGTCCCAAGCGATTGCGTTTCAAGAAATCGATCGCTCGCGTTGCAGCCTTTTCATCTTCGACAATGATCTGTTGGCTGCTAGCTCCCAGAGCAATTTCAAGCGCCGTCTGGTAGTCTTTTGAGAAACTCAAATTCTCACTAACAGCCCCACAGATGCCTCCTAACCGTTCTGCTTCTTGCAAAACGCTCTTGACGCCTGCATAGAAGTTACTATGGTTCTTCTGAATGGCTTCCAAGCTATTGATCCGCGCCCGCTTATTCTTGCTCTCATCCATCAAGTCAAACATGGTAGCTTGAGCCTCTTGGTAGGCAGCTTTGGCCTGCTCCACTTTTACCAGTTGCTCTTGATATTCTACTAGTAAACCTTTGACCGTCGCTTGTGCCTGATCCAACTCTTCCAATTGTCGGACTTCTTTTTCCTTGGCAGCTTCGAAGTTTGTTTGTGCCTTGGTCAAATCCTCTTGACGATGGCTAGATTCTTGCAGGAGTGCTTGGATCCGACTCTCAATGGCTGTCCGTTCATTAGATTTTTCAGCCTCCGTCTGCAAGAGCGCGACATACTGCTCTCGTAGATGCTCAATGACTTGTTCCGGATCTTCTTCGTAGTTGGCTAATTCTTTTTCCAACTCTTCTTGTTGCTGACGGTTCTCTGTCAGCCTTTGTTGAAGCACAGCTAGCGTCTCTTGTTTTTGAGCCAGCTCTTGTTTCGCTTCTTCCAGACGGGCCAAAATAGCATCCAACCGCTCAAGATTTTCCTTGCGACTATGGGCTGCTTGACTCGATTGCAACTTAGCTACTTCGATTTGCTTTTCCAAATCACTGATCAAACGAGTAACCTCAAGCAAGCTCGCCTGGTCCTCAGCTAATCTTTCATCCAACTGATGGCGGGCTTTCTTGATGCGTACATTGTCTTCTTCTAAGACCTGACGACGTTGGTAATAAGAAGCCAACTGTTCTTGAATGGCCTTTTCTTCTTGATCAGCCTTTTCATAAAGGTCCTTTGTCAGATCGACTTGAGCAACTAAAACATCTAGCAAGAGAACCTGCCGTTCTTGGTCTAATTCCAAGAAACGGCGAGCGACCGTCGCTTGCTTTTCAAGAGGTTGGATTTGTCCTTCTAATTCATAGAGGATATCCTCCAGACGGTCCAAATTTTCCTGGGTTTGGTTGAGTTTGGTCTCGGTTTCCTTGCGCCGCGTCTTAAATTTCAAGACACCTGCAGCTTCTTCAAAGATTGCCCGGCGTTCTTCCGGTTTGGAGTTAAAGATCTCCTCTACCCGTCCTTGAGAGATAATGGAGAAGGAATCCCGTCCCAATCCCGTATCCATGAACAAATCATGCACATCTCTGAGACGTACTTTCTTGCCGTCGATCTTGTACTCGCTGTCTCCTGAACGATAAATATGGCGTTCGACACGAATTTCTTTCCCTGCCTGCTGGATAAAACCATCTTGGTTATCTAAGACAACTGTGACACAGGCATAATTCAGCGGTTTACGCGATTCTGTCCCTGCAAAGATGACATCGGGCATCTTGCCCCCACGTAGACTCTTGACACTGGATTCCCCCAGGGCCCAGCGCAAGCTCTCTGTGATATTTGATTTTCCAGATCCATTAGGCCCTACAACAGCAGTGACTCCTTTGTCAAACACGACTTTTGTCTTATCCGCAAAGGATTTAAAGCCTTGGATTTCAATCTCTTTTAGATACATGGCCCATCATTCCTCGTTTCAACTGCATTGCGGGCTGCTTCCTGCTCCGCTAATTTCTTGGAACGACCATGACCATGTCCCATCGTTTGACCGTTCACGAACACTTCTACTTCAAACTCTTTGGCATGAGCTGGACCGGACTCGCTAACCACTTGATATTGGATCTCCACATCTCCGTGAACCTGTAACAGTTCTTGCAGGCGGGTCTTGTAGTCAATGACTTGAGAAAATTGACCCGTTTCAACCTTTGGAATCATGACCTGATAGATGAAGCGTTTGACTGCTTCCACTCCTTGATCTAGTAAAAGAGCACCTAAAAAGGCTTCAAATAAATCGCCAAGAATCGTATCGCGGTCCCGACCACCAGATTTTTCTTCGCCCTTGCCTAGTTTGATGAAATGGTCAAATTGGCAATCTCGAGAAAAACCAGCCAAACTCTCTTCACGGACAATCATAGAACGGAATTTGGACAAATCTCCCTCCGGTCTGTTTGGGTGTTCCTTATACAAATATTCGGAAATAACTAATTGAAGAACAGCGTCTCCTAAAAATTCCAAACGTTCGTTATGTGAAATTTTTAAGAGGCGGTGCTCATTGGCATAAGAGGTGTGCGTAAAAGCTGTATCTAATAAACTGCTATCTGAAAAAACGATCTGAAACCGTTCCGATAACAGGGCTTGTAATTTCTCCATGGGAAGCCTACTTTCTAATAAATTCATACTCTTAAGTATACCAAAAAAGAAGCACGAACGCACTTCTTTTCCTAGTTCTAGGGCCTGAATTCTCCAATTTTAATCAGGATCTTCTTCTGTTTGATTTTCGGACTTATTGGGAATCACTTTTAAGAGATAATAGGTGATAAAAATCGTCAAAGCACCTAGAGCAAGCTTCACCCAAATAATCGGGGCCAGATAGATCGAAATCCCCATCAGAATGTAGATCTGAAGAAGGATCCATTTCTTCCGTTCTTTGGCAATCGATTTGGTCTCTCGGTAATCCGCTACATAGGTTTGATAAAGCTTGGTTTGGTAGAGCCAGGTTTCAAAGCGTTTGGAACTTTTAGCAAAGCAGGCCATCGATAGCAGTAAAAAGGGAGTCGTCGGTAAAATCGGTAAAGGAATCCCAATAATTCCTAATCCCAAAGACACAAAACCAATCGTAAGATAAACAAGGCGCATTTACTTCTCCTTTATATGATTCATTTTTTGCTATCACTCTACAGCGTTCACATCTGACATTTGAAGCTTCATCTTAGATGGATCTGACATTCCATCTACAATTCCCAATTGTTCCTCATTCAGTGGCAACAATATCAAAGTTGCTGAATGAGATGGTAATTCTCCACTATCCTTGATAAAATAACTAACTTTTTGATTGTCAAGAATAGATTTTCCATCATAAGACCAAGAAATCGAAAAATTCAAATCTTTCTTGATATCCACATCTGTCTTATTGACCAGCATGAGTGCAGCTCTTCCTTCAGAAATAGCTCCCGTGAAGTAGAGCGCCATATTACCTTCACTTCCGAGTTCAGGATGGTCCTTGACCAATTTTTTTCCTAACTCAATTAGCTCAGATGTTTTACCTTCATACTGAGGTGCTACTACAAATTTCAAACCTTTTTCTTCTTTAGAAGACTCTGATACTTTTGTTTCCTTCGTCGTTTGAATGGAAGTCGACTCTTTCGTATCTTGCTTAGACTGACTACAAGCTGTTAAAGCAACCAAACTAGCCAGTAATAACATCATTTTTTTCATTTATTATCTCTCCTCTACTCTCGTGACTCTCACTCAGAATTCATTCTTTCCTATCATACACGAATTTAGGGTAAAGAGCAAATTCATTACTAGATGTAGATTTTCTCAAATAGGCATATAAAAAACCACCCGCAGGTGGATTTCTATCTTATATCTTCGTCAAAGGGGTCGCGGTATCTGGCGAGGTATCTAGCACCTCAAAATCATGGCCAACAGCTAGATCTGCTCGAGCCAGTTGATTCTCCATGGTCATATGGGCCAATTCTTTGATATTGTTCTCTTTTGACAAATGTCCCAGATAAATCTTCTTGGTGCGATTTCCCAAGGTTCGGATCATGGCATCTGCACCATCTTCGTTAGAAAGGTGGCCTAGGTCTGACAAGATCCGCTGCTTCAAGCGCCAAGCATAAGAACCTGCTCGAAGGATCTCTACATCATGATTGGACTCAATCAGATATCCATCCGCATCCGCGACGATGCCTGCCAAGCGATCACTCACATAGCCCGTATCCGTCAGCATGACGAAGCTCTTGCCATCCTTCATAAAGCGATAGAATTGAGGGGCTGCAGCATCGTGACTGACCCCAAAACTTTCGATATCGATATCGCCAAATGTCTTGGTCTTCCCCATTTCAAAGATGTGCTTTTGAGCATCATCGACTTTCCCTAGATATTTGGTGCCTTCCATAGCCTTCCAAGTTGCTTCATTAGCATATAGATCCATGCCATATTTTCGCGCTAAAACACCCACACCATGGATATGGTCTGAGTGTTCGTGCGTAATCAAAATGGCATCTAAGTCTTCTGGTTTGCGATCAATTTCAGCCAATAGTCCCGTAATCTTTTTCCCTGATAACCCTGCATCAATAAGCAGTTTTTTCTTTGGCGTCTCAAGGTAGAAAGAATTCCCACTAGAACCTGAAGCTAAAATACTGTACTTAAATCCCTCTTCTGTCATTGACTCCTTATTCTTCCTCTTCTGTATCCCAGTCGTCTTTAATAGCATCTTTGTCGTACGGCAAGACAATGGTAAAAGTAGATCCCTTGCCATATTCACTCTTGGCCCAAATAAAGCCTTTGTGTTGCTTAACGATCTCCTTAGCAATGGCTAAGCCCAGACCAGTCCCACCTTGGGCCCGGCTACGCGCCTTATCCACTCGGTAAAAGCGATCAAAAATGCGCGGCAAGTCTTTCTTTGGAATCCCCAAGCCCTCATCTGAGATGGAGATAATCAACTGGGCATCTGTCGTTTTCATCCCTACCTTGATCTTTCCACCATCAGGTGAGTACTTGATGGCATTGTTCAAGATATTGTCTATCACCTGGGTCATTTTATCCGTATCAATTTCAACCCAAATTGGGGTGATCGGATATTCCCGGATCAGTTCATACTTCTTGGTATCTTCTTGCGATTGACTCTTGATCTTATCAAAGCGGTTCAAAATAAAGGTGATAAAGGCCGTAAAGTTGGTCAACTCGATGTCCAACTGACTGGTTTCATTATCGATTCGTGACAAGCTTAATAGATCTGTGACCATGCGCATCATGCGGTTGGTTTCATTGAGTGAAACCTTGACAAAATCTGGTGCTACTGGCTCTGACAAAGCACCATCGTCTAGGGCTTCCAGATAGGATTTCACACTGGTCAAAGGAGTCCGTAATTCATGACTCACATTGGAAACAAAGAGGCGACGCTCCCGCTCTTCCTTGTCCTGCTCTGTCGTATCGTGCAAGACAGCTACCAGACCAGAGATAAAACCTGACTCGCGACGAATCAAGGCAAAGCGCACACGAAGACTTAAGTATTCCCCATTTTCATCCTGGGAATCGATGGTCAATTCTGGTACTTCTGTAATCAAGCTGCGCAGATCATACTCGTCTCCAATCGAAAGCAAATCCAGAATACTGGTATTGAGCACCTCATCTGGATTAACATTCAATTGCTTGGCTGCCATTTCATTGACCATGATGATCTGACCACGTCTGTTGGTCGCAAGCACCCCGTCTGTCATGTAAGAAAGGATACTGGTCAAACGCTTGGTTTCTTGTTCCAAGTTTTCATGCGTCAGGCGAATAACCTCCGACAGATCATTAATGCTATTGGTCATATCTGTCAGTTCTGGACTTCCTTGCATGTCGACCACTTCGGAATAGTCCCCTGCAATCAGATCCTTAATTTTAGCGTTTAATTGTCTGAGCTTGATATTGTCCCTACGGTTTTCTAGCAAAAGCAAGGCTACCACAATGATAAACCCAACCGTAATCAGAACAAAGACAAAGTTCGACGACATTACAAATTGTTTTAGTTGATCAATCATTGTTTCTCATATAATATCCGACACCACGGCGGGTCAAGATATATTCTGGACGTCCCGGTGTGTCCTCGATTTTTTCACGCAAACGACGAACTGTCACGTCCACTGTCCGAACATCACCAAAGTAATCATAGCCCCACACCGTCTCAAGAAGGTGTTCACGGGTCATCACTTGACCGACATGGGTCGCAAGGTGATAGAGCAATTCAAATTCGCGATGGGTCAAGTCCAATTCTTTGTTGCCTTTTTGAACCAAGAAGGCATCTGGAAGAATGTGAAGATCACCAATGACAATTTCCGTATCGGCATCATTTTCAAGCTGAGGATCAGCCGCAAACTCAGAACGACGCAACAAGGCTTTCACACGCGCTTGCAATTCCCGATTCGAGAAGGGTTTGGTCACATAGTCATCCGCACCGATTTCAAGCCCGATGACCTTATCAAATTCCGTATCCTTAGCAGATAGGACAATGATCGGCACATTGCTAGTCTTACGAATCGTACGCGCCACTTCCAAACCATCAATCTCTGGCAACATCAAATCAAGAATAATAATATCCGGATTTTCAGCCGCAAAGACCTCTAAAGCTTCCCGACCATCAAAGGCTGTCAATACCTCATAGCCTTCTTTTGCCATGTTAAATTTGATAATATCTGAAATTGGTTTTTCATCATCAACTACTAATATTTTTTTCATCTTACATACCTGTTTCTAATGATACTTTTCCTTATCAATCTCTATCTTCTTATTATATCAAACTTATGAAGAAATGTGGAGTCTCAATTGCTGGACTTTCCAATAAGACAAAGCAAAAAGACTGAGATCGTTTGTACTGACCCCAAAAAGTTAGACAATTAATTTAATCAAAGGATTTAGTTCTGTA
>JAPJPE010000064.1 GCA_030825825.1 Streptococcus sp.
TCCGAGTATATCGATCATGTCTATCCTGGAGCAGATACACGTCGCTATATCAATAAAATTGTGCTACGCTTGACGGTTTTTGGGACCTTGTATCTGATCCTCTTTACGGCGCTTCCTTTTTCCCTCTTGTTATGGGATAAAGATCTTTTGCGCTTGACCATGATTCCAGGAACCTTCCTCATGTTTGTCGGGATGATTTACAATATCCGAGAAGAAATTCGTGCCCTTCGTGTCAATCAACGTTATACAAGAATATTCTAGGAGTAACCATGTATTATTTTGTACCAGCCTGGTATGGAACGGACCGCATCTGGCAGCAAACAGCTACCCCTTGGTACTGGATGCGAGAATCCATTGAATTTGATGATACCATTAATCAAGTTCGTATTTTTCAAGAAGCAGAAATGAATCGGATCTTATTGTTGCCTCAATATAGTCCGCAACTGCGCTATTTTTTACACCGCCAAGATTTGTTAGAGACAGATGTGCTTTCGATTTTTGATCGGATCCAAAAGGTTCCGTCTAGTTTGGCGATGCACCCAGTTCAGCTTCGGGACATCGAATGGCCGAGTGAGACCACTTTTTCCTATACTCCCTTTTTGGTGATGGCATTTCGTAAGGACCACCACCTAGCAAAAATTGATATGGGAGTGGATGGAAACCTTCTCTCTTTGACCCGTTATAAGAATGACGAGATCAGCTACATCGAGTACTTAGATGATCGTGGCTTTATCTCTAGTCGAATCTACTACAATGAGGGAAAACCCTATTTCCAAGAGTATCTGAGTTTTGATGGACAATGGGTTTTGAGAGAGATGTTGATTGAAGAGAACCACTCCGTCATGGTCAATGAAGCTTTCTTTCCTGCCTTCAAAAAAGAAAGCTATGCCAATATGGGAGAAGTTGTCGCTGAAAAAATGAAGGAGCAGCTAGCAACCTTGGTTCCAGGACGAGATCAGTTGGTTTTGGCAGCTCATCCAGCAAATTTGGCCTTTTTACAAGATACAGCAAGTAGCGTCAAGAAAGTCTTGTCTTTCTATGGGGATCGTCAGCCTTTGTCTGCCGAAAACTTTGCCCTCTATTTTGATATGATTGATGCCCAACTCTTGATTACAGATAGTGAAAAAACCAAAGAAGCGATTGGGGTCTTTTCTCCTAGCTTGGCTCAAAAGACACACCGGATTACCTCTTTTGACTCCCGCCTCCGTTTGGGATCTAGTCAGGAACGCAAGGAATCGAAGATTTACTTTTATGTCAATGAAGCCGAGCTTCCAAGTAAGAGCCAGCTCAAGAAGGTTCTGGAAGTGTTGGCGCAACATCCTTTATTTGAAGTTGTTTTTGCATTTTACAATGGCTCGCCGGAGCGTGTTAAGGAATTAGAAGGACAACTCGAGGAATTGATCGCTAGCGAGCAGGACTTGCATCTGGTTCAATCACCAGCCCAAATGGAAGGACTTGGGGAAAACCAAATCATTGATGAAGAGTCTGTACAAGACGCACCGGATTACCGTTTTGTGGTTAAGAATTTTTCAAATGAAAATGACATTATTCAAGAGTTGGAAAAAACTCGCTTAATTGTCGATTTAAGTGAGGAGCCCAACCTCTATACGCAGATTGCAGGGATCTCTGCGGGGATTCCTCAGGTCAACCGCGTCCAGACAGAATATGTCGATCATTTGAAAAACGGTTATGTTATATCAAAGGGAGACAAGGAATTAGAAAAGGCAATCACGTACTTCTTATTGGAATTGAAGCCTTGGAATGAAGCCTTGGTCTACTCAATCGAAAAAATCCAAGAATACACCGGTCAACGCTTGATCGAGAAATGGGAAGGATGGATGAAAGAACGTCATGGATAAAAAACTACAGATACCCCATATTCTCCAAATCGGCTCAAGTAGCTGGCAGGATCAAATGGAACTTCCTGCTGGACTTGGCTGGCACTTTTTTCAAGCCACCGCTCTTCCATCGCTCAAAGACTATATGGAAGAAGAGGAAATCTCTAAATTTAAAGCCTTGATTTTAGAGAATCCAGAAGATTTGTTGGCTTTAGGAGAAGACCTGACTTATTTTCAACCTTATACCGTTTTTTATGACGAAAGCCGTAAGCTAGAGGCACCTTCTGAAGAATTAGCCCACCTCTTAAGGCTTAAACAAGCGAGACCCTGGGACTTCTCAAACAAGCATCAATTTCTCTATGTTTTAGACCGCTTTTTATACGACAATCAATACGGGGATGCCTTTACGGTTCGTGACCTGCGAGTGAGACCTGATTTTGCTGGTCAGCAAACAGTCTTGGGGCAACATTTCCTCAAGCTTGACGGATCATACGGTGAAGAGTTCACACCGATTGCTCAGTGGGTGTACAACTATGTGTACGATGCTAGCCGTCCCATCAATTTTTGGTTGGAATATGAAAAAGATTCAAGCTGTCAGCTGCAATTGCGGATTCAATTTTACCGCTTTGGTGCTCTGGGAGAGTGGGTCAAAGATGCAGTCTTTTCAGAAGAAGAGATGGCACAACCACTAGAATTGGACGGTGCAGAACCTTATTACCTAGCCTTTTCGCTGGAAGCAAAAGGAGTGGGGACGCTTACGATCGGAGCCTTACATAAGCGCTTGTCCCATGGTCCTTTGGGAGAGATGACAGTAGGAGCTAAGACGCTACGGGACCACAAACGTCAAGAAATTTTTGCTTATTTCCATCCTGGCGATATGAAGCCCCCTTTAAACATTTACTTTTCTGGGTATCGTCCAGCCGAAGGATTTGAAGGGTTTGGGATGATGCGTGCTATGGGTAGTCCCTTTATTCTCTTTTCTGACCCAAGACTGGAAGGTGGATCCTTTTATATGGGCTCAGAAGAATTAGAAAATCAAATCACAGCCTTTATTGATCAGCACTTGGACTTGCTCGGCTTTGAGCCCAAAGATATGAATTTCTCAGGCTTGTCCATGGGGACCTTTGGTGCCCTTTACTATGGTGCTCTTTATTCTCCTCATGCGATCTTGGTTGGAAAACCCATTGTCAACCTGGGGGATGTCGCTGCCAATCTGAAATTTAAACGTCCAGATGAGTTTGGAACATCTCTAGACATGATGCAGTTGATCATTGGGCAAGTGTCACAAGAAGGGATCGGTCAGCTCAATCAACGTTTCTGGGATCGGTTTGAAAAAGCGGACTTTAAGGATACCATTCTAGCCCTTGCCTATATGCGGGATGATGACTACGACCAGCAGGCCTATCCAGATATTTTAGAAGCCTTGTATGAATTACCGGTTCGTATTATCAGTACCAGCCGCGCTGGTCGACACAATGATGCGAGTGGTCCGATCATTGAGTGGTTTGTGACCCAGTACAAAGAAATCATGGAAAGAGACTTTGGAAGAAACCAATGATAAAAATAAAAGAAAATGAAAGCAGACGAATCTACTGGGGCGATACCGTTATTGCAGATTATCTTTGGGGGTCAACGATTCAAGCAACTGCCCAAGGAAGCGTTCAATTTCAGAACCCCCTCATGCCATCTGGTCAAGTACTGAAAACCTGGCATTCACAGACAAATTTTGGGGCAACTCGTCAAATTCCTAGCCTGCCCCTGCTTAAAAGAGAGCAAGATTATGAATTGGTTATCACGATGGAAGCGACTCCCACTCATACCGTTATGGTAGAAATTATCTTTAGAGATCGCTTTGGAGACCTTGTTGGCCGTCGAGTAACCGCAGAAGGTCGCTTGCAGTTCACCTATCCAGATCAAGCTTACGCCTACGAAGTACGCTTGCTCAGTGCAGGTTTGCAAGAGTTCACCTTCCACTATTTCACTATTTACCCAATATCGTCTGAGGGAGCAGAAGTTCTCGAATAGACGAACATCACTGCAAAAAAGAGGATCACATTGGATTACGTTAAATTAAGAAACATCAAAAAAATCTTAAAAGAAGTCAATAGCTGGAAGGATGACATGGCCCGTTTGACGGATCGTCAGCTGCAGGAGAAGACTGCAGAATTTCGGGAACGTCTAGCAGAGGGTGAGACCTTGGATGATCTCTTGCCAGAAGCATTTGCGGTTGCGCGGGAAGCCGATAAACGGGTCTTAGGTATGTTTCCTTATGACGTGCAAGTCATGGGAGGAATTGTCCTACATCAGGGGGATGTCGCTGAAATGAATACTGGTGAAGGAAAAACCTTAACAGCGACCATGCCGGTTTATCTCAATGCCTTAGAAGGCAAAGGGGTCATGGTCATTACGACCAATACCTATCTGGCAACCCGGGATGCAGAAGAGATGGGACAGGTCTATCGCTTTTTGGGCTTGACCGTCGGCGTTCCTTTGAAACAGTCAGAGGACGAAGAATTGGATCCAGAAGTCAAACGCGAGATTTACCAATCAGACGTCATCTATACGACCAATACCAGTCTGGGCTTTGACTATCTAACAGAGAACTTGACGGCTTCAGCAGATGGCCAATTTTTGGCAGACTTCAATTACGCTATTGTCGATGAGATTGATTCGGTGCTTCTAGATAGTGCTCAGACCCCCTTGATTATTTCTGGTTCTCCTCGGGTTCAGTCCAACCTTTATGGGATTATTGACACCTTGATCCAAACCTTCAAAGAGGGGGAAGACTTCAAGTTTGACGAAGAAAAGAAACGGGTTTGGTTAACTCGAAAGGGAGCTCATGCAGCAGAAGCTTTTCTTGCCATTCCCAATCTCTATGATCCCCAATACCGTGACTTGGTCCGCCATATCAGCCTAGCCCTGCAGGCCAATAAAAACTTTATTAAGGATAAGGACTATGTCATCCATCCCAATGTCGAAGGACAACCTGAGATTGTCTTGCTAGACCAGGCAACAGGACGTTTGATGGAAATGACCCGCTTGCAAGGAGGACTCCATCAGGCGATTGAAGCCAAGGAAGGCCTCAAGCTAACCCAAGAAACACGGGCCATGGCTTCGATTACCTACCAAAATCTCTTTAAGATGTTTCGGAAGTTGGGAGGCATGACGGGGACTGGGAAGGTCGCTGAGGCAGAGTTTCTCGATACCTATGCCATGTCAGTGATCAAGATTCCAACCAATCGCAAGAAGATCCGTAAGGATTTGCCGGATGAAATCTATCAAACCTTACCGGAGAAAATCGTGGCGTCCTTGGATTATGTGAAGAAAATCCACGAAAAGGGCAATCCGATTCTGGTCTTTGCCGGATCGGTTGAAATGTCGATTCTTTATTCGAATCTTCTCTTGCGTGAAGGGATCCCTCACAATCTTCTTAATGCCAACAATGCTCCCCGAGAGGCTCAGATCATTAAAGAATCAGGTCGAAAAGGAGCGGTGACCGTAGCGACCTCAATGGCCGGTCGGGGAACCGATATCAAGTTGGGACCAGGGGTCGCTGAGTTAGGTGGTTTAGTAGTTGTAGGAACTGAGCGGATGATGAACCAGCGGATTGACCTTCAAATTCGTGGGCGTTCAGGTCGTCAAGGAGATCCCGGTTTGACCAAGTTCTTTGTCTCTTTAGAAGACGATTTGATGAAAAACTGGGGACCAGACTGGATCCAGGATACCTATCAAGACTATGATGTGGATGAGCGGATTGGTTCAGCCAAAGCTCTGACTAAGCGCAAGTATAGAAACTTGGTGGAACGAGCTCAAAATGCTAGTGAAAGTTCTGGTCAGGCTAGTCGTCGGATGACGCTAGAATTTGCGGAAAGCATGAACATTCAGCGTGCCATCGTCTACGAAGAGCGTGACCGCTTGATCAAACAAGAAGGACGCTTGGATGATATCGTTGAAAAAGCACTTCGTTCCGTCTTTTCAAGCGTAGCCCACAAAAAAGAATACAAGGAACCTGTAGCTTTTTATCGCTATATTTTAGACAATGTTAGCTACCAAGTGGATCCTGAAAAAGCCCACCAAACCTTCCGTAGCAAAAAAACCAAAGAGAATTTCTTATGGGAGATCGCGAAGAGCGAGTTAGAGGCTAAGTATGAGGTCTTAGGCACTGATGAGGTGATCGCCCAATTCCAGCGCATGGCCATTCTAAAAGCTATCGATGAAAACTGGGTCGAGCAGGTCGACTATCTACAACAATTGCGGATGGCTCTCTCTGGCCAATACACCAGTCAGAAAAACCCTTTGGTAGAATTTTTCCAAGAAGCCTACCAATCCTTTGATCGAATGAAAGGGGCGGCCAAAGAACAAATGGTCCGCAATCTTTTACTGAGTCGAGTAGAAATCAATAAAAAAGGGGAAATTGTCTTGCATTTCCCATAAAAGAGGACAATATGACAGTATACAATATCAACCTTGGAATTGGTTGGGCCAGCAGCGGTGTTGAGTACGCCCAGGCCTACCGGGCCCAGTTGTTACGCAATATCCATCAACCAGCTAAATTTGTTTTTATGGATATGATTCTAGCCGATAATATCCAACATTTAACAGAAAATATCGGTTTTAAAAATGATGAAATCATCTGGCTCTACAGCCATTTTACAGATATAAAAATTGCACCAACGACCTATACTATTGACCAGGTCTTAGCAGGTTTTGCCGGGAAACCGACGCGCGAAGAAGTCGATGGCAAGATCAAGCGCTTCTTTTATGAAGACCAGGACAATTTTTTGACCTGCTACCTGCGCTCAGAAAACAGTCCTTATGTAGAGCGTTGCGAGTATGTTTCTAGAGGGATCTTGGTGAGAAAGGATTATTTCTCCTATGCCCGCTATTGTACGGAGTACTTCATTCCCAAGAACAACCAAGCCAACTTGATTGAGCGCCGTTTTTACAATGAGGACGGGACGGTTGCCTACAGCATGCAGATGGCGGATGGCCGCGAAATCTATCGTTTCCCAGATTGCTATCTGGTTGGTCGCCAAGAATTGATCCGCTACTTTATGCAGACCCTTCAATTGACCAAACAAGATCTGGTGATTTTGGATCGGGAAACCAATATCGGTCAGCCTATTTTTGAAGAAGCGCAAAAGGCTCGCCTGGGTGTGGTCGTCCACGCCGAGCACTTCAGTGCCAATAATGTTGACGATCAGTATATCCTGTGGAACAACTACTACGAGTACCAATTTACCAA
>JAPJPE010000065.1 GCA_030825825.1 Streptococcus sp.
ACCGATTTCTGTCCCACTCTCTTTTCTTATAGTTTGAAACTATAGCTGGGTCTTGAAAATGGGAAAACCGCTCTCCTCATAATAGTGATAAAATAGTAAGCAGTTAGATTAATTGATTATCGGAGGGCAATATGAGTAAAAAACGCAATATCAATACGATTTTGGCACAGGCAGGAATCAAGTCAGATCAAGCGACGGGAGCTTTGACGACTCCGTTGCATTTTTCAACAACTTACCAACACCCAGAATTTGGTCAGTCTACAGGTTTTGACTATACCCGTACAAAAAATCCAACACGCGCAACGGCTGAGAAGACCTTGGCAGCTATCGAAAGTGCAGACTATGCTTTGGCGACAAGTTCTGGAATGTCAGCGATTGTGCTTGCATTTAGCATTTTCCCCGTTGGTACAAAAGTCTTAGCTGTTCGTGACCTTTATGGAGGCTCTTTCCGCTGGTTTAACCAACAAGAGCAAGAAGGCCGCTTCTCTTTCACCTATGCCAATACAGAAGAAGAACTGCTCCAATACCTAGAAAAGGATCAAGTAGATGTCCTCTATATTGAAACACCAACTAATCCATTGATGTTGGAATTTGATATTGATCATTTAGCCAAATTGGCCCATGCAAAAGGTGCCAAAGTCGTGGTGGATAATACCTTCTATAGCCCTATTTACCAACGCCCAATTGAAGAGGGTGCTGATATTGTTCTTCATTCAGCAACCAAGTACCTAGCTGGTCACAACGATGTCTTAGCTGGTGTTGTCGTGACAAATGATCCAGACCTGTATGACAAACTCTTTTACAATTTGAACACGACCGGTGCTGTTCTTTCCCCATTTGACAGCTATCTGTTGATCCGAGGGATCAAGACACTTTCGATTCGGATGGAGCGCTCGACAGAGAATGCTCGCAAGGTGGTCGAATTCTTGAAAACAGCACCTCAGGTTAAAGAAGTTCTCTACACTGGAAAAGGGGGAATGGTCTCCTTTAAAATTCAAGATGAGAAAAAAATTCCTAACTTTTTAAATTCTCTTCAAGTCTTTACCTTTGCAGAAAGTCTGGGCGGAGTGGAGAGCTTGATCACTTATCCGACCACTCAGACCCACGCTGATATTCCTGCAGAGGTTCGTCATTCATACGGTTTGACAGATGACCTGCTTCGTTTGTCTATCGGAATCGAAGATGCGGATGATTTGATTGACGATTTGAAACAAGCATTGGAGGCTTAAGATGACCAAATATGATTTCACGACTTTACCCAATCGCTTGACCCACCATACCTATAAGTGGAAAGAGACAGAGACGGATCCAGAGATCATTCCGGCTTGGATCGCGGACATGGATTTTAACGTCATTCCAGAAGTGCGAGAAGCGGTAATTGGCTATGCTGACCAAATGGTCTACGGCTACACCTATGCCTCAGATAGCCTCTACCAGTCTATCCTTGAGTGGGAAAAAAATGAGCACGGCTATTCCTTTGACAAAGAAGCGATCGTCTTTATCGAAGGTGTTGTGCCAGCTATTTCAACAGCCATTCAAGCCTTCACCAAGGAAGGGGATGCTGTCTTAATCAATACGCCAGTCTATCCTCCGTTTGCACGAAGCGTCAAGCTCAATCGTCGAAAATTGATCGAAAATTCATTAGTTGAAAAAGACGGACTTTTCCAAATCGATTTTGATCAGCTAGAAAAAGACATTGTGGAGCAAGAGGTTAAACTCTATGTTTTATGCAATCCGCACAATCCTGGAGGCCGTGTATGGGATCGTGAGGTCTTGGAAAAAATTGGCCATCTCTGTCAAAAACATGGTGTCCTTCTCATTTCAGATGAGATCCACCAAGATTTAGCCTTGTTTGGCCACCGTCATACCAGCTTTAACACAGTTGACCCAAGCTTTAAAGACTTTAGCTTGATCTTAACCAGTGCGACCAAGACTTTCAATATTGCAGGAACAAAAAATTCTTATGTGGTTATTGAAAATCCAAAACTTCGCACAGCTTTTAAACAACGACAATTGGCCAATAACCAACATGAAATCTCAGGCTTGGGCTATATTGCTACAGAAGCAGCTTATCGCCATGGCAAACCTTGGTTGACAGAGCTCAAGCAAGTCTTTGAAAAACACATTGACTATGTTGTAGATGAATTGCAGGAAAAGACCAATATCCGGGTCATGAAGCCCCAAGGAACCTATCTTCTTTGGTTGGACTTTTCAGCCTATCCTTATACCGATGATGAGCTACATGCTAAAATCCATGACCAAGCCAAATTGATTTTGAACCGTGGAACAGATTTCGGAAAAGAAGGAACCTTGCATGCCCGCCTCAATGTAGCGGCTCCTTTCTCTCTTATTGAAGAAATTACCAAACGATTAGTTGATATTTTTCACAAATAAGTGTTGACTTTCTGTAAGTGAAGGAGTAAAATAAACTCGAAATACGGTAGGTGAGGCTACCTCAAGGATACGGATGACTACCGCAAAGCAGTGGAGACACTACTCGTTGGTTAACAGTCCTGATCGCAAAGGTCAAGACTAAGCTCATTTCATTGCCTTGCGGAGCTAAAGCTTGGACGGTCAGTTTTTTGAGAGTTTTGATTGAAAAATTAATGACGAGTTTCATGAGTCCTACCGATCGAGGGTAGGACTCTTTTTTATGCCTTACCAAGAAAAGAGAAAGGAGAGAGCTATGATACAAATCGACGATCATCCCGAACCGCACCGAACCAGCCAATCGCTGATTTGTGTCGTAGGGACTCCAAAAGTGATTGGCTCCTGATTGAAAAAGGAGATACCAATGCAAACAAATAAAGAAAGACTCATTGCTGCTCTTCAAGAACCACTTGAAAGCACCTTTGCCAACTACAAAACCAGTGCCCTTGGTTTAGTTGACGATCAAGTAGAAGAAAACCGCGATATTTATGGCGAAAATGTCATCACAAAAGGTCAAGAAGATTCTATGATCAAAAAGATCTATGAATCGATCATCAATCCTTTTACAGTGATTCTGTTGGTCATTGCGCTGGTTTCCTTCATCACCAATGTCTGGCTAGCAAAACCAGGTGAACAGGATCCAACGACCTCCATCATTATTGTGACCTTGGTCTTGATCTCTGGTGGTATCCGCTTCATTCAAGAATTGCGGAGCGACAAAGCAGCTAGCAACTTATCACGTATGATTGTCAATACAGCGACCGTTCTGCGTGATGGATCGGAACAAGAAATTCCGATCGATGAAATCGTCGTAGGAGATGTGATCAAACTAAGTGCCGGCGATATGATTCCAGCTGATGTGGTCTTGATTGATTCCCGTGACTTCTTTGTCCAACAATCTGGCCTCACAGGGGAAAGTGATGCTGTTGAAAAGGTTTGTCTTAGAAAAGCTGACAGTCAAAATCTAGATAGTCTCTTGGAGAGTGAAAGCTTGGCCTTCATGGGGACCAATGTCATCTCCGGACGGGCGACAGCCTTGGTCTTGGTCGTGGGGGATGAAACCATGATGGGCGCTATTGAGCAAACCATCAACACCTATGACGAACCAACCTCATTTGAGAGAGAAATGAATACCATCTCTTGGCTCTTGATTCGGCTCATGTTAGTGATGGTGCCCGTTGTCTTTGTGATCAATGGCCTCACAGATGGTGACTGGTTAGAAGCGGGTGTCTTTGCCCTCAGCGTTGGGGTTGGTTTGACTCCGGAAATGCTGCCGATGATTATTACAGCGAGTCTTGCTAAGGGTTCCATCATTATGGCAAAAGAAAAAGTTGTTATCAAAAAACTCAATGCCATCCAAGACCTTGGGGCTATTGATATTTTGTGTACTGATAAGACAGGTACCTTGACCCAAGATGAAATCGTTTTGGAGTATCCGCTTGATATCCATGGCGAATTGGATCTATCAGTCCTTCGCCGAGCTTACTTGAATTCCTATTTCCAAACCGGGCTAAAAAATTTGATGGACCGGGCGATTATCAACCGAACCCATAAAGAAGCCAAGAAACATGAGATTGTTCGCGATCTAGATCAAACCTTCCATAAGATAGATGAATTGCCCTTTGATTTTGAACGTCGTCGCATGAGTGTCATTGTCAAAGACGAAGATGGTGTGGTTAGCATGGTGACCAAGGGGGCCTTGGAAGAAATGCTTTCTGTATCGACTTATGTTGAATACAAGGGTGATATCAAACGATTAACAGACGAGGTCCGTCAAGAGGTCCTCGCTGAGGTCGCTCAATTAAATGAACAAGGTCTTCGTGTTTTGGGCGTCAGCTACAAAACCGACTTGGACGAAAATGAAATCTTTAGTGTTGAAGATGAAGGAGACATGATCCTAACCGGTTACCTGGCCTTTCTTGATCCACCAAAACCTTCTGCAGCTCCAGCGATCAAAGCTCTTGCAGAATATGGGGTTACCACTAAGATCTTAACTGGCGACAATGATAAGGTCACCCAAGCTGTCTGTGAAAAAGTAGGACTAGATGTCGAGCGGATTCTTTTGGGAAGCGAAATCGATACGATGACAGACCAAGAGTTAGCGCAAGTTGTGGAAACAACAACAGTATTTGCCAAATTATCGCCCGATCAAAAAGCCCGGATCATTCTTAGCCTTAAGAAAAATGGCCACAAGGTGGGGTACATGGGAGATGGGATTAACGATGCTCCATCCATGAAGGTGTCAGATGTTGGGATCTCTGTGGATACTGCTGTTGATATTGCCAAAGAAACGGCAGATGTCATCCTTCTGGATAAGGACTTGATGGTCCTTGAAAAAGGTTTGGTTGAAGGCCGCAAGGTCTATGCCAATATGACCAAGTACATCAAGATGACGGTCTCTTCTAACTTCGGGAATATCTTTTCTCTTCTCTTTGCCAGCATCTTTTTACCCTTCCTTCCAATGGCGCCAGTTCATTTGATTGTGCTCAATCTTATCTATGATCTTTCCTGTATCGCCCTTCCTTTTGACAATGTCGATAAGGATTTCCTTAAGAAACCTCGTATCTGGGAAGCAAATTCCATCATGCGCTTCATGGCCTGGATCGGTCCAATTTCATCTGTATTTGACATTATTACCTACATGCTTCTTTACTTCCTTGTTGTCCCAATGATTTTAGGTCATGGGTACAACCATGGAGCAGTAGATGCAGCAACCTTTATCATGGTTTTCCAAACCGGATGGTTTATCGAATCCATGTGGTCTCAAACGATGGTTATTCATATGTTGCGTTCACCAAAACTGCCATTTATCCAAAGTCGTCCAGCCTTCTCAGTCGTGGTGACGACCCTAGTAGCAGCCTTCTTTGTAACCTCCCTTCCATATAGTCCTTTGGCTTCTATCTTGAAGTTGAGCCAACTAAATGGATTGTACTTTGTTCTATTGTTTGCGATTATCGTCTTCTATATGCTGAGTGTGACGGTTGTCAAACGTATCTATATTAAGAAATACAAGGAATGGTTGTGATTTTTCCATAGAAAGAGTGAGTCCGAACTTTAAAAAATTAAGTGTAAGGGCTCTCTTTTTTTGGTGAAATTTGGTATAATAAGACGAATATAAAGTTGGAAATGAAGATTTCCACGTGTTGCGCGTATCAAAAAGGAGTAACAGAAAGAGGGAAAGTTTGACTCTTCCTCAATCCAAGCTCCTTTTTAAAAGATAGCAGCTTAGAAAGAAGGATCTCAAAAATGGGAAAACTAGAAGTTATTACACATCCACTCATTCAACATAAATTGTCTATTCTCCGTCGTACAGATACCTCTACAAAGGCCTTTCGTGAATTAGTAGATGAGATTGCTATGTTGATGGGCTACGAAGTTTTGCGTGAATTGCCTCTTGAGGACGTTGAAATTGAAACTCCGATTACCAAAACTGTTCAAAAGCAAATCGCAGGGAAAAAATTGGCTATTGTTCCCATTCTTCGTGCAGGGATTGGGATGGTTGATGGCCTCTTGAGTTTGGTGCCAGCAGCCAAGGTTGGCCATATCGGGATGTATCGTGATGAAGAAACCCTGAAACCCGTCGAATACTTGGTGAAATTACCAGAAGATATTGATCAACGTCGCATCTTTGTAGTAGACCCGATGCTTGCAACGGGTGGATCTGCTATTCTAGCCATTGATTCTTTGAAAAAACGTGGTGCTAGCCATATCAAGTTTGTCTGCTTAGTAGCAGCACCAGAAGGGGTGAAAGCTCTTCAAGAAGCGCATCCGGATGTCGACATCTTTTCTGCAGCCCTCGATGAACATTTGAATGAACATGGTTACATCGTTCCTGGTCTTGGGGATGCAGGTGACCGTTTATTCGGTACCAAATAAAGAAACCATTCATGATTCGTCCAAAAGGTGCTTTAGATTTGACCTTTTTTGACCATTGGTTTATAATAGCACATATACTTTGAACCTCACGAATCGTGAGAATGAATGGATACTAAAGGAGAAGAATAGATGATTCCAGTAGTTATTGAACAAACCAGTCGCGGAGAGCGTTCTTACGATATTTATTCCCGTCTGTTGAAAGATCGAATTATCATGGTAACAGGACCAGTTGAGGACCAAATGGCTAACTCCATTATCGCTCAATTGCTCTTCTTGGATGCCCAAGATAATACAAAAGATATCTATATGTATATCAATACACCAGGGGGTTCTGTCTCTGCAGGTCTCGCCATCGTAGATACCATGAACTTTATCAAATCAGATGTCCAAACCATTGTCATGGGGATGGCAGCTTCTATGGGGACTGTCATTGCTTCAAGCGGTGCGAAGGGCAAACGCTTCATGTTGCCAAATGCAGAGTATATGATTCACCAACCAATGGGTGGTACTGGTGGCGGTACCCAACAAACTGATATGGCAATTGCAGCAGAACACTTGCTCAAAACACGGAATAACTTGGAAAAAATCCTTGCGGAAAATTCAGGTCAATCTATTGAAAAAGTGCATGCTGATGCTGAACGTGACAATTGGATGAGCGCGCAAGAAACTCTTGAATATGGCTTTATTGATGAAATCATGGCCAA
>JAPJPE010000066.1 GCA_030825825.1 Streptococcus sp.
GATAAGAAGTATCTTTTTCCTATTTTTTTAGGGCGTATTGTGAATAGTGGTTTGGTGTTGGCGCAACCTCTGATTTTAA
This sequence comes from Streptococcus sp., assembly GCA_030825825.1. Lineage (GTDB taxonomy): Bacteria > Bacillota > Bacilli > Lactobacillales > Streptococcaceae > Streptococcus. The sequence continues at coordinate 80 of JAPJPE010000066.1, forward strand.
CGAAGGCCTTGAAGTTAGATCAAGACGGCCTTTCTTATGGAAAAATTCTCAATTTTGTTTTATTTGGTTTGTCTGTCTATCTTGTTATTTATAGTCTGATGCTGTTTTCAAACTATTCGCACAATATATTCCGAAGAGAAATCAACAAAAGTGTCCGTGCCCTTTTATTTAAGAAAGTCATATTGAATCCTAAATTTTCCAATGATGAAAAAGTTAGTCTGCTAACTCAAGATATGGAATATGTGGGCGATAATTATTTGGAAAATATAAATGTTATGGTGAGTTGGGGATTTGTCGCCCTTGTTACAGCCATTTATATTGTTTCACAAAATTTTCTCTTAGGACTTATTTTTGTCATTTTTACGATTATGAGACCTATTCCTCAGTTCATCATGAATCGTCGTTTACAAGATTCGGGAGACAGCTGGTCCAAGCTTAGAACGAAATTACATGGGCTTGTCTCGGATAGTATGCAAGGCAGCCAAACCTTACGGATTAATCAGGCCATGAGGCTGAATGAAGAGCGCGTGAATGATTTAAACGGAGAATATCAAAAAGCCATCCAAAGATTTTGTTTCACACATAATATTATTTTTTTCTTTAATGGATTTATGGTCTTTTTTAGTCAGGTTGTTCCTCTTGCTTTAGGCTTTTATTTGAGTTTACAGGGAAATTCTATTTCTATTACAAGCCTCATCTCTATGTATGTTGCTGCGGGGATGCTGGTAGAACCGATCCAAACTCTGATGTACAGTGCAGCCAATCTCCAAGGTGCCTTGCCGACTGCGAACCGCCTGTTTAAGATTATCGAGGAAGAACCTGATTTCGAAGAGACAAAGGATCAATTTGTTGAAAATCTCGAATCGTTGCGCTTAAATCATATTTCAAAAAGTTTTGCTGAACGTCAGCTTTTTTCTGATTTGACGGCGACGATTTCAGTAGGTCAGAAGGTCTTAATCAAAGGACCGAGCGGGTCTGGAAAGACGACTCTTTTTCGCTTGATTTTAGGAGAAGAAGTATGTGATGAGGGTGACATTTTCGTTCAGTATGATGGAAATCAAATAACGAGTCATTTCCAAGGGAATATCGGTTTAATTAGCCAGCATCCCTTCCTGTTTAACGATACTATCCGCTATAATCTAACTTTTGGTCAGCCTTTTCAGGACCATGAATTATTGGAGGTATTGGACCGAGTTGGCTTAATAGATGAATTTCAGGATATTTTGAATGTAGAAATTCATAATAATGGTGAAAACATTTCAGGAGGTCAGCGTGTCAGATTAGAGTTGGCTCGTTTTCTCTTACGCGAGAAGGATATTTTATTAGCGGACGAAGTGACATCAGCTTTGGACGAAAAAAATAGTCGTCTGGTTAGAGACCTAATCTTTTCTTTGCCGATCACGGTACTAGAAATAGCCCATCATATTGATGAAGAAGAGCGCTATGACCAAATCCTTGAGTTACGTAAAGGATGAGCGATGCCACAATAGTTGGTTCTGCGACAAAGCGGATAGTAGTAAGCCAGCAATTTGTCAGATATTTTTGAGATTCTAAGTGGTGATATTTCCAAAATCATCAATACTCAGAGAACTTAAGCTTTATTTAAGATAGGCCAGCTATACTAGAAGCATAAACAAAGACCTCCTAACTTTGTTTAAACCTCCTAAACTTTTTCATAATAATCTCCCATAAGAGTCGCCCAATCGGCGGCTTTTTTTGTGAGTCGTAAGCTGCCTATGGTATAATGAACAAAGAAACTAAAAGGAAGAAGGAAGAGATGGACTACACGATAGAGGAAAAAGCGATGTTTATGAGGGAAGCCCTGAAGGAGGCGGAGATTGCCCTCGCCAATGATGAAATACCGATTGGCTGTGTCTTGGTCAAGGATGGTCAGATTATCGGGCGTGGACATAATGCGCGTGAGGAGCTGCAGCGGGCGGTCATGCATGCGGAAATCATGGCGATCGAGGAGGCCAATCAGCGTGAAAATAGCTGGCGCCTGCTGGATACGACGCTTTTTGTCACGATTGAGCCCTGTGTCATGTGTAGTGGTGCCATTGGTCTAGCTCGGATTCCCCAGGTGATTTACGGGGCGACCAATCAGAAGTTCGGTGGAGCAGGTAGTCTCTACGACATTTTGGCAGATGAACGCCTCAATCACCGAGTCGAAGTAGAAACAGGAATCTTGGAAGCAGAATGTGCAGCCATCATGCAGACCTTCTTCCGCCAAGGTCGAGAACGAAAAAAACAAGCCAAACTCGCAGCCAAGGCCGAAACACAAGAATAAAAACCGGACCTTTGCAAATCGAACAAATTATGATATAATACCTATCGGAGCAACAGTTCTGCGTGAAGCGGGTCAGGGGAGGAATCCAGCAGCCCTAAGCGAAGTGAACTGTGTGCTCTTTTTTCTATAGCTCTTAGTGAGGTAAGCCTGTAAGGCGCAACCGAGCTTAGAGATATTGATCCTGAGGAGCAAAGCGACGTGAGGGCTATAGCGTAAAATGAAAAAAGCCTGTAAGGCGTAACCAAACTTAGAGATATTGATCCTGAGGAGTGAAGCGACGTGAGGGCTATCACTCACCAGAGTCATGTAGAAATTACGTTCATATTCAAAGAATAAAAGATAAAAAATAGAGTTTCGTGAGAAGCTTCTTTTTTTGGATTTTCTAGCCAAAATAGTGCAAATATGCAAACGATTGCCATTGCGTCGTTGCTTGATTTGTGAAAATAAAAAAATTAGCAAATGAAAACGTTTTACAGGGTGGTTTCCCTTGATTAAATCCCGGTAAAGCGATATCATAGAGAAGAAGAAATTTTGGAGGAATACTATGTCACATATTAAATTTGATTATTCAAAAGTATTAGACAAATTTGTTGCACCACATGAAGTGGAATACATGCAAGCACAAGTTACAGCAGCAGACGAATTAATCCGCAAAGGAACTGGTGCTGGTAGCGACTTCTTGGGTTGGTTGGACCTTCCTGAAAACTATGACCGCGAAGAATTTGACCGCATCTTGAAAGCTGCTGAACAAATCAAAGCAGACAGCGATGTTTTGGTCGTGATCGGTATCGGTGGATCATACCTTGGAGCGAAAGCTGCTATTGATTTCTTGAACCACCACTTTGCAAACTTGCAAACCAAAGAAGAACGCAAAGCGCCACAAATCCTTTACGCTGGGAACTCAATCTCATCAACATACCTTGCTGACTTGGTAGAGTACGTAGCAGACAAAGACTTCTCAGTAAACGTGATTTCCAAATCAGGTACAACAACTGAACCAGCTATCGCTTTCCGTGTCTTCAAAGAACTTTTGGTTAAGAAATACGGACAAGAAGAAGCTAACAAACGTATCTACGCAACAACTGATCGCCAAAAAGGTGCTGTTAAGGTTGAAGCAGATGCTAACGGTTGGGAAACATTTGTGGTTCCAGATGATATCGGTGGACGCTTCTCAGTATTGACAGCAGTTGGATTGCTTCCAATCGCTGCATCAGGTGCAGATATCAAAGCTCTTATGGAAGGTGCGAATGCTGCTCGTAAACACTACACTTCAGACAAACTTTCAGAAAACGAAGCTTACCAATACGCAGCTGTTCGTAACATCCTTTACCGTAAAGGCTATGCAACTGAAATCTTGGTAAACTATGAGCCATCACTTCAATACTTCTCAGAATGGTGGAAACAATTGGCTGGTGAGTCAGAAGGGAAAGACCAGAAAGGTATTTACCCAACTTCAGCTAACTTCTCAACAGACTTGCACTCATTGGGTCAATTTATCCAAGAAGGAACTCGTATCATGTTTGAAACAGTTGTCCGTGTTGACAAACCACGTAAGAACGTGATCATCCCTACTTTGGAAGAAGACCTTGATGGACTTGGATACCTCCAAGGAAAAGATGTTGACTTCGTGAACAAAAAAGCGACTGACGGTGTTCTTCTTGCCCACACTGACGGTGACGTGCCAAACATGTACGTGACTCTTCCTGAGCAAGATGCCTTCACTCTTGGATACACTATCTACTTCTTCGAATTGGCCATCGCCCTTTCAGGTTACTTGAACGCTATCAACCCATTTGACCAACCAGGTGTTGAAGCCTACAAGAAAAATATGTTTGCCCTTCTTGGTAAACCAGGATTTGAAGAACTTGGAGCAGAACTCAACGCTCGTCTTTAATCAATAGACAAAACGATCTCGCAAGAGATCGTTTTTTTGTATCTATTTCCCCATTTAGTGATGAATTGGCGCCATCAGGTGATTTATGATATAGTAGAAGGAGCATTTTTATACTTTGTTCATCAAATGATTTTCACTCACTGTGATCGTCAAATGAGACAAAGAGAATCAAAAGGAGAGAGTATGACTACAGAAGATAAACAGCCTTTTGCAGTGCCGGAAGAGGAGCAGATGCAAGAGACACCACAAGTAGAAGGACAGGTGAGGGGAGTTCAAATGCAGGGGCCTGCTCATCCATTGGAAGAAACAAATCCACAAATGCTTCCGCCTCAATGGTCCTATCCAACTAAGCCAAAACACAAGTGGAAAAACATAGTTCTATTTTCACTGTTAGCGTTTGTGATTAGTGGACTTTTCGGTGGTGTGAGTGGATATGTTTGGGGACAATCCTCTCAAACAAGTAAGGAGTCGCAACGATTCAAACGTTTAGAACGTGCAAAGACCGAAGCAAATGAAACGAAAGTAGGTTTTGTAACGGATAAAGAAAAGGTCATTTTTACATGGACTCTCAAAGATCTTGGTTTGCTGAGTTACACCAATCGGGAAGGTTATGGGTTGACAGCAGATCAGATCGTGGAAGTTTATGGGTTGGCATCCAGTGTTGAATATAAAAAGAATGAAATGGACCTTACTTGGAATGACTCAAAAGCTTCTGAACATCAGGAGTTGAGAATGAGATTTGAAGAAGTCGACGGAAATTATTATTTGAAAAATGTGTCCGTGACGGATTTAGATGAGTTGTATGAGCATAAAAATCCAGAGGATGATGATGATAGCGATGATGTCTCGAGCAATCGCGCCTTGACTAAAAAGGAATTTCGAAGTCTGAAAAAAGGAAACAAGCAGACAGGGCAAGGTGGGACAAGTTTATCTGAGTTTTTGAAAAAACATCGAAAAACCGTCGAAATTGGGACAGAGCGCAAAATAACTGCCAATGGGGAAACATTTAAGTCTACACGTGTAGTGGCTACAGTACTCTGTGAGGTTGATGGTGATTTTAAAGTTTTGAAATTTTTAGCACAGCCTGATGGAGAATTTCGCTATATTGGTGCGGAACTAAATTAAGAGGAGGATAGAAGAAAGATGAGTATGAATCAACCACAGGTACCCTTTGGTGTACCAGTAAATCCTACCCCTCAAAAAAGCGGAAAGGGCTTGTTCATTGGATGTGTGATTGGGGCAATTGCTTTAGGCTTGGTGATTGGTCTTATTTTTGGTCGCTCTTTTGGTGTGGAGGCCGTAACCAAGAAAGCTTACCCCCATTTACATACCACTGCAGATAGTACAGTCTCAAAACGTGATATATCTTCTCGCTATATAGACCCAAAAGAGACAGCATTTGATTGGGATATTTCAGATCTCGGAGGCTTGAAATTTGCCACCTACGATGACAAAGGCGATGCGATGTCTATCGAAGAGGTCGTGAAGAAGCATGGGAAAGCCTTAAAAGGTTCATTTAATGGGACAACTGCTCAGTTAGAATGGGGTGAACTCGAAAGAAATGATACAGATGAAGAAAGCGCCGATTATAAGACTGCTAGCGAGATGAATCTGACCTTTATGAAGATTGATGGTCATTATTATCTACGCAACCTGTATTTCTCAGAAGATTATGACACAGCGGATGCCAATCCGATGCCGACCGATCATTATGATAAGTTGAAAGTAGGAGATCCCAAAACAGGGAAGGATGGAACGTCTTATAAAGAAGTGCTTAGTAGCAATACCCCATCCTCTATTTCGATAAGAGCAGACCAGGACTATAAAACCAAGGTCATTACGAATGAAATGGAAATCCGTTTTAATTCATCTGGTTCAGACGAAGATGAATACAAATTAAAATTTATCCAGCAAGCAGATGGGGATTATCGTTTGGCTTTAAAAGGAGACTCAGACTAGGAAGAAAATAGGGCTTCGAAAAGGAAGAGTCCCTATATTCTCGTTTGTATCCTAACGACTTCGCAAGAGGTCGTTTTTTTGCCCACAAAATAGTTTCACAAATTTTTCCCCTAGATCCAATTATAAAAAACAATAACTAGTTTTTAATCTCTATCATTTGGTAGTCTCATTGCTAAACTACTGATAATATCGGGTTTCTAGATGGGCAACAGTTGTCGACATTGATTTTTTGCTCAAATTTTAATATAAAAAGTTATTTGAACATAAAAGTTATCATTTGTCGTTTCATATTATAAAATGTAAAGCGAATGAAAATGATTGAAAATGAATGAAAATTATGAAAAAGAATGTCGCTAAATTCTTGTTACTTTCGTCTTTGCTTGGTGGAATGGCTATTGCTCACCCAGTATCTGCAAATACAAAAGCTGCGATTTATGAGTACAAGAATGGTCAACTAGACCTTGTTCAAGCTCAAGTAGTTCATCTTCAGGTTCCTCAAGTTCGACTTCGTCATCGAGCTCAATCAACTCAAGCAACTCATCTAGTTCGTCATCAAGTTCAAGCAACTCTGTCGTCGGACGCTTATTGCCAAAAACAGGTCAAGAAACAGGTATTGTTTTGGCAACCTTGGGCTTGCTCTCACTTGCAGGGATTGCAATTGTTTCCCTTCGCAAGAAATTTTAAGATCAGTGTCTAAAAGGTCGGATATCTCTCCGATCTTTTTTAGTCTATCAAGACAGGAGTTGG
>JAPJPE010000067.1 GCA_030825825.1 Streptococcus sp.
CAGAATGTCATAAACGTCATGTAGAACCATTCGTAACTCTTCACCACTTTGATACACCAGAAGCCCTCCACTCAAATGGGGACTTCTTGAATCGTGAAAATATCGAACACTTTGTAGACTATGCTGCCTTCTGTTTTGAAGAATTCCCAGAAGTAAACTACTGGACAACCTTCAATGAAATTGGCCCAATCGGTGATGGTCAATACTTGGTTGGTAAATTCCCACCAGGGATTCAATATGACCTTGCCAAAGTCTTCCAATCACACCACAATATGATGGTTTCTCATGCACGTGCTGTGAAATTGTACAAAGACAAAGGCTATACAGGTGAAATCGGGGTTGTTCACGCCCTTCCAACTAAGTATCCATTGGATCCTAAAAATCCAGCTGACGTTCGGGCTGCTGAGTTGGAAGATATCATCCACAACAAATTTATCTTGGATGCGACATACCTCGGACACTATTCAGATGCAACCATGGAAGGTGTAAACCACATTTTGTCTGTTAATGGTGGTAGTCTGGATCTTCGGGACGAAGACTTTGCAGCACTTGAAGCAGCTAAAGATTTGAACGACTTCCTTGGAATTAACTACTACATGAGTGACTGGATGGAAGCCTTTGATGGCGAAACTGAAATCATCCACAATGGTAAAGGGGAGAAAGGCAGCTCTAAATACCAAATCAAAGGTGTTGGACGTCGTGTAGCTCCTGACTATGTTCCTCGGACGGATTGGGACTGGATCATCTACCCTCAAGGTTTGTATGATCAAATCATGCGTGTCAAGAAAGATTATCCAAACTACAAGAAGATCTACATCACTGAAAACGGACTTGGATACAAAGATGAATTTGTGGACAACACTGTTTACGATGATGGCCGGATTGATTATGTGAAACAACATTTGGAAGTATTGTCTGATGCGATTGCCGATGGGGCAAACGTCAAAGGATACTTCATCTGGTCCCTGATGGACGTCTTCTCATGGTCTAATGGTTATGAAAAACGCTATGGTCTCTTCTATGTAGACTTTGAAACCCAAGAGCGCTATCCGAAGAAATCGGCTCATTGGTACAAGAAATTAGCTGAAACTCAAGTAATTGAATAAGTATCAACTGGAACTGTTTTAGTTCCAGTTTTTTTATTTTCACTTGATGAAGGTCTCTTAAACCCATCTCTTCTTTCAGCCCCTAATTTATGGTATAATAGATCGATACTGTAATAAGGAAAATAGAATGAATATACAACAATTACGATATGTAGTGGCGATTGCCAATAGTGGTACTTTTCGTGAGGCTGCTGAAAAAATGTATGTGAGTCAGCCTAGCTTGTCCATTTCCGTCAGAGATCTGGAAAAAGAACTAGGGTTTAAGATTTTTCGTCGGACCAGTTCTGGGACTTTTTTGACCCGTCGGGGAATGGAATTTTATGAAAAAGCGCAGGACGTGGTCAAAGGGTTTGATGTTTTTCAAAATCAATATGCCAGTCCTGAAGAAGAGAAGAAAGAATTCTCTATTTCTAGTCAACACTATGACTTCTTGCCACCTTTGATGACGGAATTCTCGATCCGCTATCCGGAAAATAAAAACTTCCGCATCTTTGAATCAACGACGGTCCAAATTTTGGACGAAGTGGCTCAAGGGCATAGTGAGTTGGGGATTATTTATCTCAACCGTCAAAATACCAAGGGGATTATGCAACGGGTTGATAAATTAGGACTTGAAGTAGTGGATTTGATTCCTTTTCAGACTCATATTTACATTCGTAAGGGACACCCTCTGGCTAAGAAGAAAAAACTGGTTATGGAAGATCTAGCTCAGTTGCCAACTGTTCGTTTTACCCAAGAAAAAGATGAGTACCTCTATTATTCAGAGAACTTTGTCGATACCAGCTCGAGCTCACAAATGTTCAATGTGACCGACCGGGCAACCTTGAATGGAATCTTGGAGCGGACGGATGCTTATGCGACGGGATCAGGCTTTTTAGATAGCCAGTCAGTGAATGGTATTACCGTGATACCTTTGGAAGACAACCTGGACAATAAAATGGTCTATGTCAAACGCGAAGAGATGGATCTCTCTCCTGTAGCAGAGAAGTTTGTCGAGGTCATGGTAGAATATTTTGATCAAAAGAGGTAAGAAATGAAGAGAAAAACAATGGTCCCGGTAGCGATTGTCCTATTGGTCCTACTGGATCAGCTGGTCAAATGGTATGTGGTGAAGAACATTCCACTGGGTGTCGTCAAGTCTTTTATTCCCCATGTGGTCAGTCTGACTTATCTTCAAAACACAGGTGCAGCTTTTTCGCTTCTTGAAAATCAGCAATGGTTCTTTACCCTCATCACTCTAGTCGTGATGGTAGGGGCCTTTTACTATCTCTATAAGCATCTCAAGGGGTCGCTTTGGATGGTGACAGGCTTGACCTTAGTCATTGCAGGTGGCTTGGGGAATTTTATCGATCGCCTGCGTCAGGGCTTCGTGGTCGATATGTTCCACCTGGACTTTATGAATTTTGCAATTTTTAATGTAGCAGATAGTTATTTGACAGTTGGAGTTTTCTTGCTCCTGATCCTGATGTTGAAAGAGGAAACGCATGGAAATTAAAATCGAAGTAGCCGGTGCGCGACTGGATAAGGCTTTGGCAGATTTGACTCCCTTGTCACGAGCTGTGGCCAATGAGCAGATCAAAGAAGGAAAAGTTCTGGTCAATGGGACTGTGAAAAAAGCCAAGTACACGGTCAAAGAAGGGGACATCATCCAGTATGAAGTACCAGAAGTGGAAGAGGTCAGCTATGAAGCAGAAGATCTACCCTTAGACATCGTCTATGAGGACCAAGATGTTGTGGTGGTTAATAAACCTCAAGGCATGGTTGTTCACCCAAGTGCGGGTCATACCAGTGGAACCTTGGTCAATGCGCTCTTATACCATGTCAAGGACCTTTCAGGGATCAATGGGGAATTGCGTCCAGGGATCGTTCATCGGATTGATAAAGACACGTCAGGCCTCCTGATGGTCGCAAAAAATGACCAAGCTCACGTCTCCTTAGCAGATGAATTAAAAGACAAAAAATCTCTACGGAAGTATTGGGCCATTGTCCATGGTAATCTCCCTAACGATCGGGGCATGATCGAAGCACCCATTGGTCGCAGTGAAAAGGACCGGAAAAAACAGGCGGTGACAGCTAAAGGAAAACCTGCAGTGACCCGTTTTCAAGTTTTGGAACGCTTTGGGAATTACACCTTGGTAGAGTTGCAACTGGAGACTGGACGGACCCACCAAATTCGGGTGCACATGGCCTATATTGGTCACCCCGTGGCTGGAGATCCTGCTTATGGTCCTAAGAAGACACTTAAAGGACAAGGACAGTTTCTTCATGCGCGGACACTAGGTTTTACCCACCCCCGTACAGGCGAGACCTTGGAATTTACAGCAGAAGTACCAGCGATCTTTGAGAAAACGCTGGAAGACCTTCGAAAAGGATAGTGAAGATGGCTGAATGGAGATTCAGTCACTTTCATTACATACGAAATAAATAGTATTAGAAAGAAACATAGAGATGAAAGCAAAACGAATCGTCTTTAAAGTAGGGACCTCGTCGTTGACCAATCCCGATGGGAGTCTCTCCAGACAGAAGGTCAAGGTCATTACCCAGCAGTTGGCTCTCTTACACGAATCGGGTCATGAATTGATCTTGGTCTCATCAGGGGCGGTTGCTGCTGGGTTTGGTGCCCTTGGTTTTAAGAAACGGCCGACTAAGGTGGCAGATAAGCAAGCCTCTGCAGCAGTTGGTCAAGGTTTATTGATGGAAGAATATACTTCTAATCTTCTTTTACGCAACATTGTTTCTGCACAAATTTTATTAACCCAGGATGACTTTGCGGATCAACGTCGCTATAAGAATGCCCACCAGGCCCTTTCTGTCTTACTCAACCGTGGGGCGATTCCGATTATCAATGAAAATGATACGGTCTCTATCGCTGAGCTAAAAGTTGGTGACAATGATACCTTGAGTGCGCAGGTTGCGGCCATGGCCCAAGCGGATCTTTTGGTGCTGTTGACGGATGTAGATGGCCTCTATACAGCCAATCCTTCTCAGGATCCAACAGCCAAGCGTTTGGAGCGGATTGAGCACATTTCTCGCGAGATGATCGAGATGGCTGGAGGTGCAGGTAGTAGCAATGGAACTGGCGGAATGCTGACCAAACTCAAGGCAGCGACCCTGGCGACAGAGTCAGGAGTTCCCGTCTATATTTGCTCGTCTCTCAAGCCTGATGCCTTGATCGAAGCGGCGCAAGAGCAAGCAGATGGCAGTTACTTTCTAGCAGAGGACAAGGGTTTAAAAACTCAGAAGCAATGGCTAGCCTTTTATGCAGAAAGTAAAGGAGCTCTTTGGGTGGATGCTGGAGCGGCTGAGGCCTTGTTGCAATACGGAAAGAGCTTATTAATTTCTGGTGTGACCAAGGCAGAAGGGGATTTTTCTTATCAAGACATCGTCAGCGTCTATCATCAAGAGTCAGGACAATTACTAGGGAAAGGGAAAGTTCGTCTCGGCCAGTCAGCTGTGCGCGATATGCTCCAATCTAAAAAAGCCAGGGGAATCCTCATCCACCGGGATGATTGGATCTCGGTAACTCCTGAGATTGACTTACTCTTTACAGAATTCTAAAGGAAAATGTATGGAAACAACACAAGAACAATTAGCCTTAGCGAGATCGGCTAAAAAAAGCATCAATACGGCCAGTACAGCTCTTAAAAATCAGGCCTTAGAAGCTATGGCCAGCCAGCTTCTGAAAGCGACGGAAGGCATTTTAGCAGCCAATCAAATCGATATGGAAGCGGCACGCGGGAAGATCTCTGAAGTCATGCTCGATCGCCTATTTCTTGATCAAGAGCGGATTGCAGGGATGGCACAAGGTATCCGTGCTTTAATCGATCTGCCAGATCCGATTGGGGAAGTGCTGGATACTGAAGTTTTGGAAAATGGCCTTAAAATCCAGAAGATTCGAGTCGCTATGGGCGTCATTGGGATCATTTATGAAAGTCGTCCAAATGTAACGTCAGACGCGGCAGCGCTTGCCATCAAGAGTGGAAATGCAGTGGTTCTTCGTACTGGAAAGGATGCCTTTCATTCTGCCCAAGCGATCGTGACCGCACTCAAGGGTGGATTGGAAGAAGCTGGACTCAATCCAGACCTTCTCCAATTGATCCAAGATACGAGTCGAGCGTCCAGCCTTGCTATGATGAAGGCTAAGGGCGATCTCGATTTGCTCATTCCAAGAGGAGGAGCTGGCTTGATCCAAGCAGTGGTTGAAAATGCTATTGTCCCTGTGATCGAGACAGGAACAGGAATTGTTCATGTCTATGTGGACAAGGAGGCTGACTTCCAGAAAGCCCTAGCGATTATTGAAAATGCCAAGACCAGTCGCCCCTCTGTCTGCAATGCTATGGAGGTCTTGTTGGTCGATCAAGCGATCGCGTCTGATTTCTTGCCCTTGGTCAAAGAGCGCTTAGTGGATGAGCGGGAAAGATCGGTTGAGTTGCGTCTAGATGAGGACGCACAGGCTATCATTTTGGGGACAGCAGCGCAGGAGCAGGATTTTGATACTGAATTTTTAGATTATATTTTAGCAGTCAAGGTCGTTGATGGAGTCGAGGAAGCGGTAGGTCACATAGAAGCTCATAGCACCCATCATTCGGATGCCATTGTGACTGAAAATCCTGAGACAGCCGCTTATTTTACCAAGCAAGTAGATTCAGCAGCCGTTTATGTCAATGCATCTACACGCTTTACAGACGGGGGTCAATTTGGCCTAGGTTGTGAAATGGGGATCTCGACCCAAAAACTCCATGCGCGTGGACCAATGGGACTGCGGGAGATGACTAGTTACAAGTATATCGTCAGTGGAAATGGTCAAGTGAGGTAAGTCATGAAAGTAGCATTTATCGGTCTTGGAAATATGGGAGCTAGTCTGGCCAAAGCGGTCGCAAAAGAAGTGGCTAACACAGACCTGCTCTTGGTCAACCGTTCCCCTCAAAAGGTTGAAGAGTTTATCAGCCAGTATGGGGGAACTGCGTCTGATCTTGAACAAGTCTTTCAAGAGGCGGAGGTCATCTTCTTAGGTGTCAAACCCTACCAAATCTGCCCTTTACTTGAAGAGTACCAAGACATTTTGGGCCAACGTTCCAATCTCCTCTTGGTGTCTATGGCAGCAGGTCTGGAACTGGAGCAAATGGCAAGTGTAGTTAAAAATGAGCGGGTGGGTCTCATCCGCATCATGCCTAATACGCCCGTAACCATTGGTCAAGGTGTCATCAGTCTGACCCGCTCCCAAGCAGTAACAGACCAGCAGATAGCGCAAGTCAAACAGCTTTTAGCAAGCGCTGGGGCTCTCTATGAAATCGAAGAAAAATTAATGGATTCTGCAACTGCTGTTGCAGGCTGTGGTCCAGCCTTTGTCTATCAGATGATCGAGGCCATGGCGGATGCAGGAGTAGCCTTGGGATTACCACGTAGTCAGTCTCTTCAGATGGCGGCTCAGACTTTCAAAGGGGCAGCCAGTATGGTCTTAGAGACGGGGCAACATCCTGGAAACTTGAAGGATGCAGTTTGTAGCCCAGGTGGCTCAACCATCGCAGGAGTCAATCGCTTAGAACAAGTCGGCCTACGGGGCGACATTATTGCAGGTGTGGAAGCTGCCTACAAACGCACCCAAGAAATGGGACAAGAGGCAGGGCGAAATTAGATAAAATAATTGGTCAAAACCAAGCGTGTAGAACAGTGACGAACTGTTCTTTTATACAAATCTAACAAATTCAGAGTTATCCAATCCTCTATTGAAACTTTTCGCTGTGAGAAAAGTGCCTGAAACTTAATGGTTTCAGGCACTCGGGAGTTTTGAAACCTTAGGTTCAAAACTAAGTCATGGAACT
>JAPJPE010000068.1 GCA_030825825.1 Streptococcus sp.
TCAGCCAAGGCATGATTCTTTCCGCAGAACACGGAGATCAATTAACAGTCTTAACTGTTGATCCATCTGTACCAAATGGAAGCATCATTGGGTAAACGATAATTGTAGATGAAAAGCACTCCCTCGGGAGTGCTTTTGTTGTGACGATACATGTCCTATTCATCTGACCGGTATTCCAGGATATCTCCAGGCTGGCAGTCGAGTTCTTTGCAGATGGCTTCAAGGGTGGTGAAGCGGATGGCTTTGGCCTTGCCTGTCTTGAGGATGGAGAGGTTGGCTGTGGTGATGCCGATTTTGTCTGCTAGCTCATTGGATTTCATCTTTCGCTTGGCCAGCATGACATCTAAATTGACGATAATCATGGCACCCTCCTTAAATGGTTAGCTCATTTTCTTCGGCAATCTCAATCCCTCTTTCTAAAATCTTGCCAAGGACCCAGACAATTGGGACGGCAAGGAGAAGTCCCGTGTTAAAGGTCAATCGGAAGGTGAAGGGAAGGAGATAAGCATTGCCACTGGTTTCAAGTGTGCCAGACATAAAGGACAAGACCAAGAGAATCTTCCAAGCTCGATTGCAAAGATCAATGTTGGAGTGAGAAAAGATCTTTTCTTGGTAGAGATTTTGGAGGAAGCTGCGAATGGTGATCAGAAGAAAAATATAGATAGCGCTTGAGGCTAGTGGAAAGAGCAACTGCCAGAGGGGTTGCGGATGTTTGGGGAAGAGCTGGATACCATTTACATCAAAGGACAAGCGTCCAGTTTGAACGATCTCCTTAAACACTCCCATCCGGGAAAGCAGGTGGATGACCAGTGCTACCAAGGTCATAAAGCCACAGAAGTAAATGAAAGCCGTTAAGACTTCAATGACATCTTTTAAGGTTTTTGAGTTTTTCATCGCAAGCCTCCTTGAAGTTAATTTATTTTTCACTTATAGTATACTCCTTATAAAAAATAAGTCAATAAAAAAGTATCGAAAAACGATAAAAAAGTAATGATAAACAAAATATTGTTTTTGCAAAACAGGTATTCTTTGTTAAGACTTAAAAAAAGTCTCAAGCTGGAAAACCACTACATAGAGGGGAATTTTACTATACTGTCGATTTAGGGTATACTAGTGTAAAGATCTTATTCCATGGAGGTAGTAAAATGAATCTTAAGTGGAAGAAAAAATACCTGGGGCCGATTTTGGGACTGGTCGGAGCAGCTGTTCTGATCGGTGGAGTCTATCTCTACTCTAGCTCCAACATCCAACCAGACCATCAAAAGGAATTTAACCAGACCAGCAAGAAGGTCACCAAGCCAAAAGAAAAAGCCATTGACTTGAGTGGCGATTATGTCTCCAATGAACGGGACGAAGCCAAAATCGAGAAAAAAGGCAAGGCTTGGAAGATCGATTACCAAACGGCTGACGGCAAGGTAGCTGCTGAATTTAGCACGGATTGGAAGGTAGAAGGGTCTAACAAGGTTTCGACAGGCAAGATGAAAAAGTCCGATGGCAATACTGATTTTACAGTCACTGTTCGCGTCTTCAAATATAAGACGGATAAGAAGCCTTTGATTACGGTCACCATGTCTGATAAAAATCCCGACCACGAGATGGTATTTGCCAACCGGGAGGATTTTTTCAAATCGACAGATCCAAATGATGTTGTCCTTGATGGCAATCTTTCACCGTTTGAAGGTGCCTATTCCAATGATGCCTATGAAAAGGAAATCGCCGATTCCGGCTTTAAACTCTATGGCTATACTCCAGAAGAATATTACCAAA
The DNA here is from genome assembly GCA_030825825.1 of Streptococcus sp. Classification (GTDB taxonomy): domain Bacteria; phylum Bacillota; class Bacilli; order Lactobacillales; family Streptococcaceae; genus Streptococcus. The sequence continues at coordinate 1,768 of JAPJPE010000068.1, forward strand.
ACAAGACCAATGCCTTTCCAAGCATTGTAAATGGTGAGACTGGCTGGACTTTCTGGAGCGGAGGCACTCGGGCAAGTTACCTGCTCAATAAAGAAAAAGAGCCTAAGAAACGAAAAGGCTATTATGAAGTTTATTTCACTGGAGCCAATGCGACTGCGATCCAAGGACAAGAACAAATCTTGTACTTGATCCCAGCAGGTGTGACAGGTCCTGATGGAGTGGCTTCGCAAGAACGTCGAATTCTCTTTGGGGATGTGGCCTTTCGGGATTACCATCTAGAGTGGTGGAAAGCCTACCCGCAACCGAAAAAAGAGAAAGACTTGGATATTGCGGCCATTAACGGAGGCGACTTCTCTAGCTTAGCTGGAACCTGGCGCAATGGCAAGGGGGCTGAGATCGTCATCCAAGCAGATGGGAAAGTCAAGGGCCAAGGTAGCCTCAAGGCCGTTGCGGACTCAGATAAGAAGAGCAAGATCCCTTATGTTGAACTGAAGATGGGTGAGACCGGTGCGGCGATTGGACTGCTGAAAATTGGCTTCCAAAATCCAGATGGAGATCAGTCTGACACCAGTAAGCCACGTCTGGTGGTGACTCAATCTGCAGGAAACTACCCAGCTGATCAATATTTCTACCGTCAATAAAAAGTTTGAGACAGCTTTGTCTCAAACTTTTTTACTGTCTAAAAGACAGCTATCTATTTGCAGAATGCTAGTCCCTATCATTAAAAGGAAAAAAATGTAAAAAAGACTTGACAAAGCAAATGATTAGCAGTATTATTAACTAGTTAATTAACTGATTAATAAACTGGTTAACGAAAATGAAAAAGAGGTGAAGGATGAATAGGAGAAGAATGAAGGTGCTGGGAATCTTGTTCCTCAGTTTCTTTCTGCTTGCAGCTTGTGGTAGTCAAGGAAATGCAGGCAAGCCCCCTTCTAAAAAAGGTCTCAAAATTGTCACGAGCTTTTATCCTATCTATGCCCTGGTCAAGGAAATTTCTGGGGATCAAAATGACATTTGGATGGTTCAGTCCGGTGCAGGGATCCATGATTACGAGCCCTCAACCAAGGAAGTGGCTCAGATCTATGATGCGGATGTATTTGTCTATCATTCTCAGACTCTGGAATCTTGGGCTGGTCGCTTAGATCCCAATCTTCAAGGTTCCAAGTTGCGAGTGATTGAAGGTAGCCAAGGAATGACCCTTGATAAGGTGGCTGGATTAGAGGATGTCGAGGCTGGTCAGGGAAAAGAAGCCAAGCACTTGTATGATCCGCATACTTGGTTGGATCCTGTAAAAATCGCAGAGGAAGGAAAGATCATCGCCCAACGCTTGGGAGAGATCGATCCAAAGAACAAGGAGCTCTACCAGGCCAATGCTCAAAAGCTTGAAAAGGGCTGTGAGGAACTGGTAGCCCACTACCAGCCTCTCTTTGATAAGGCCAAGCAAAAGACTTTTGTGACCCAGCATACGGCCTTTTCTTATCTGGCTAAACGCTTTGGTCTCAAGCAGTTAGGGATTGCAGGGATTTCCCCAGAGCAAGAACCGACAGCTCGGCAATTGGCGGAGATCCAGCAGTTTGTCAAAGACTACAAGGTGAAAACGATCTTTGTGGAAAAGCACACGTCGTCAAAAGTGGCAGATAGTATCGCCAAGGCAACAGGGGCGCGTGTCAAGGTCTTGGATCCACTGGAAGCCGATCCACAAAACGATAAGGATTTATTAAAAAATTTAGAAGAAAATATGGCGACTTTAGCCAAGGAATTAGAGGAGTAAATCAAGAATGAAGAAAAAGGGAACGATTGGAATTGTAGCGACCTTGGGGCTAGGACTCTGTGCCTATGCACTTAGTCAGCAACCACAAGTCAAGGAAGAGAAAAAGAATCAGATTCAGTACCTGCAGGCAGAAAAGAAAGCGTCATCGACTGACACCAGTAAAAAGGAAGACAGCATCGAAGCGGTCAATGCCAAGGAAAAGACCCAGGCAGAGCAGATTGTCATCAAGATTACAGATGAAGGCTTTGTCACTTCTCATGGAGATCATTTTCATTACTACAGCGGCAAGGTCCCATTTGATGCCATCTTTAGTGAAGAGTTGATTTTGCGAGATCCAACTTACCAGCTGCAAGAAGCGGATATCGTGAGCAAGGTAAAGGATGGCTATATTATCAAACGCGCTGGGAAATACTATCTCTACTTAAAGGATGCCCAGCATACGGTTAATGTGCGCTCGATCGAAGAGATCGCCCAACAGCAAAAGGGAGGCACCAAAGAAGAAGGGGAGACGGGATCGGTGCAAGCGAGCTCCTCGCACAAGACAGGCAAGACCCGTGACTTCCGTCAACCGAGTCAAGCGCTAAAAGAAGGAAAGACTCTTGAGATGCTGACGGCTAAGAACCATACAGGTGGTGGCTACCGTACAGATGATGGCTATGTCTTTAGCCCTGGAGATGTCATTTCAGATACAGGGGACGGCTTTATTGTGCCCCATGGCGGCCATTTCCATTATATTCCAAAGAGTGCCTTATCTGCTGGTGAGTTAGCAGCAGCACTTTCGTTATTAAGCGGTCAAGCCGGCCATCAGGCTGGGAACTCACGCCTAGCTGGAGCAAGCACAGAACAAGGGCAAGGAACTCCAGATCAAGCCTCTCCAAGCCTTGGGAAGCAAGCGAGCAACCAGCCATCAGCCAGTTCAACCAATACACAGACAACCCCAACGACTTCTAAACCGGCTGCATCTAAACCGAGTCTAACCCTGACCAACTTGATCGAAGAATTGCAGAAAGCCCCGTTGTCTTCTCGTCATGTGGAGTCTGATGGTTCTGTCTTTGATCCAAGAAAGATTACCAAGTGGACCGATCAAGGGATTGTCTACCCTCATGGGGATCATTTCCACTTTATCCCATATAGCTCTCTATCTCCTTTAGAGCGTGAGTTGGCGCGGCAATTCCAATTGCTTCGTGCTCAAGGATCTAGTAGTCCAACAGAAGTAAGTCCAAGCTTGCCTTCAAATCCGAGCACAAAACCAGTTGATCCTGATCATGAGCATGGCGACAGTCACGAGCACGAAGAGGAGCACGATCACGGTTTCCACGCAGACAAGGTCATCAGCAAGGACGAGGACGGTTACATGGTCGCTCATGGCAACCATGCCCATTATTTCTATAAAAAGGACCTCTCTCCTCAAGAAATTGCGGCAGCAGAGGCAACTCTAGCTGGTAAGAAAGAAGAGGACAAGGGGCAGCCACTGACAGATGATGTTGCGACCTATTCTCGTGATGCCTCAGATGAGGAAAAGATCCAGTACATCAGCAAGACCTATGGTGTCCCTCGTGAGGCCATTAAGATTTCCAATGGTTTCTTTGTCTTTAACAATCCAGACCAAGAATACGATCCGACCCACATCCATCCTTATGCTGTTCGTAAGGAACATGTCCGGATCCCACTTGAAACTGGCAATCCTGAACTAGACTTTATCAATGAACTCTATGCAACAGCGCTTCGTTCGGGGATTTCTCCTTATAGCCTCCAGATTGAAAATGGTCAGTTTGTCATCCCGCATGGCGATCACAACCACTACATCAAGGTGCGCTCAGCAGGGCTAGCAGACTACTTAGCCCACCGTCTTCCAACCATCCAATCTCCTTACAAAAAAGGAGACTTGGACAAGAAAGTCGTAGAGGACAAGGTCAACCAACTCTTAGCAGAAAGCCGCAGCCTCTATGCTTCTGATCCATTGCAACAAAGACGGATTGAGCTCATCTTGGGCCACTTCTTGGAAAATGTCAAGAGCTTCCCAAGTAATTCAACAGAGGGCTACCTAGCTAGTCTCAAGCAGGTTGATGCGCAGTACATTCATGCGACCCAAGCGGTCAAACCAAAAGAAGAGACAGCTTTGGATCGTCGTTACCAAGAATTGTTGGAACAAGTGCGCTTGCTAGACACAGAAGCCTTCCAATTGAAGAAGGAAGAGTTGGTCTCTCAATTGCAGGAAGCCTATACTGCCAAGGATAGCAAGCGTTTAGAACAGGAAGGGAAGCTATTAGAAGCTGTTCAGGAGATGCAAGATCGGACGGGTGTGACATCGGTCGACTACCTCAAGTATTTCTACCAAAGCTTGAGCGATGCGCGCTTGACACCAGAACTCCGCACTAAGGCAGCAGATCTAGCCTTGAAGCTCTACCGAGCTCAAGCCTTTGAAGAAGCTTGGGATTCCAAGTCTCACTTTATGGAACTCTACCAAACCAAGCAAGCTATTGACCAGCTCTTCTCTCAAGAAAAAGGCCAAACCTATCCTATTGAAAAAACAGTTTTGGATCAAAAAGGAAGTCAAACCACATCTTATAACTTAGCGGTCTATGATTTCCTCAAGGGCTTATATGGAGAGTTGGATAAGGCAACAGAAGCTCGTCAACAGAACAAGATATTGACAGCTCTCTTAGAGCAAATTCAGTCGCTCTTGCCACAAGTCGAAGACCAAGGCAAACGAACTGCACTTGAAGCAGGCTTGGCTCAACTTGGAAAAGAAGCTAATCCAGACAAGGCTATTTCAAGTGGGGAAGCACTTCTACGCGAAATCAGTGATACCATTGAAAAGCAAAAACAAAAGCAAACGGAAGAGCCTCAAATTGGGGATGTCGCTCTTTATCAACAGCTCTATAACCAGTTGATGGCCTTGCACCAACAATTGCAGGACAAGGGAGCTAGTGATGCTGTGTTTGATCGCTTGGAAGCTCTCTTTGACCAATTGGCTAATCCAAAGAGTGATAAAGCAGCCTTACTACAGGCCATCCAAGCTTTCCAGGCAGAATTAGCTGCAGCCCCATCTGCAAGCGAAGAGGGCAAACCAGCTACCACAGCTGAAACGCCTGTCGCTACAGAGACTCCAGCAGCAACAGAAGCAGCAGCTTCAGAAGGGAACAAGCCTGCCACAACTGAGACAGAAACAGAGCCTGCAAGCGCAGCTGTAACAGAAGCAAGCACGCCAGATGCTCCATCTCCTCAGAACCAATAGAAAATAGAAAAGAGAGTGGGACAGAAATCGGTAATTCGTTAGAATTCGATTTCGTCGTCC
>JAPJPE010000069.1 GCA_030825825.1 Streptococcus sp.
GGAGGCAGTGTCTGGGAACCAGTTCCTGGCACCAACAAATACTATCTCCATTCTTTCCACAAGGATCAGCCGGATCTCAATTGGCAAAATCCTGTCTTACGCGAAGAGATTTACAAGATGATCAATTGGTGGTTGGACAAGGGAATCGCTGGCTTCCGGATTGACGCCATTATCAATATCAAAAAGGATTTAGAATGGCGTTCGCTTCCGTCCGATCGTGACAATGGCCTGGTTCCAGTGCCGGAATCGCTGGTCAATGCCCAACCGATTGAACCTTTCCTGCGAGAGTTAAAGGAGCGAACTTTCGCCAAGTACAATGCCTTCACTGTAGGGGAAGTTTTCAATGAAACCGATGAAGAATTGCACTTCTTTATTGGAAAAGATGGTGTCTTCTCTTCCATCTTTGACTTCAAACAAACCATGCTGGGTCAGGAAGGAAAAGGCTGGTTCGACCATGCTCTTCCAACTGCAGATGAACTCAAGGAAAGTATTTTCCAAGCCCATGAGCGCGCGGATAGCATTGGGGTTCTTTCGACCATTATCGAGAATCACGACGAGCCTCGTGGGGTGTCCCATTATATTGCGGAAGGTCCAGTAAACGATACCAGTAAAAAAGCTCTGGGAACTATTCAGGTTTTGCGTAAGGGAATTCCTTTTATCTACCAAGGCCAAGAAATTGGGATGGAAAACCAAGTCTTTGAATCGGTGGAGGACTTTGATGATATCGCAACCATCAATGGCTACCACGTCGCGAAAGAAGCTGGTTTAAGCGAGGAAGAAGCCTTGGCCGCGATTGCCAACTACAGCCGGGACAATGCGCGGACACCCATGCAGTGGTCAGCGGAGCCAGGATTGGGCTTTAGCGATGGAACAGCTTGGTTGATCAGTCCCAAACCAAATGTTGCCATCAATGTGAAAGATCAAGAAAAGGATCCAAATTCCATCTTGAATTACTATCGCCAGTTGACGGCCTTGTATCGCCATCCCCTTTATGGAAATACCATCCGATTCGGAGATATGATCCCAGCGTATCGGGACCGTGAAAACATCATCGCCTTTGAACGCCGTGGGGACAAGCGTCTCTTGATTGTCAGCAATTTCCAAAATCGCCAGGCCACCTTGGAGTTGCCAGCTCCGATTAAAACAGTCGTTTTAAATAATACAGCAGGATTATTCCAAGAAGGAGACCAAGTGCTAGAATTAGCTCCTTACCAAACGGTTGTGTTGGAATTGGTGGAATAAGGAGAAACTTTGCATCAGTGTTAGGATTTAATGTAGAATAGTATGTTCATTAAATATTCTGGAGAACATTATAAAAGTTTTCTATACTTTAGAATCAGTCAAGTATAAACTGAAACTTTCCGCTGTGAGAAAAGTGTTTGAAACATTATTGTTTCAAACACTCGGGAGTTTTGAGACCTTAGGCTCAAAACTAAGTCATGGAACTTCGAAGAAGTTCGCTGACGTCCGTACTCACCTAAGGAAAGTTTTGAAAGATATTTTATCTCCAAAAAGAACCTTCGCGTCTGCGAAGGTTCTTTTCGTGTCATCCAAGTCTAAACCTGGAACTTACTCAACTTCTTTCTTTTTCAAGAGGAGGAAGCCTCCGCTAACGGCTAACAAGAAGCCTGAAAGAATGAAGTGTGCGGTTGTGTCTTCTCCAGTTTGTGGCAATTGTGCCTTAGCTGGACTTTCTTGGAAGCTTTGTCCTACTTGGTAAGTCAAAGCTTGCACGCTTTCTCCATTTTCCACAGTTGTTTCTTTTTGTGGAAGGAGCACTTTAGGAGTGTCCTTCTTGGCTAAGATTGGCTGTGGATTGCTTGTTTGGTTATGAATTGGAACTACCACTTGATCTGGTTCTTTAGCTGGAATGTAATCCATCAAACTTGCCAACTTGCTGCCAAAGATCGCATTGGTTACCCAGCGGAAGAAGTGGACAGGGTGTTGACGGTTGGTTGGATTTCCTGCATAGACAAAGAGTGGTTGTCCCATCAGTTCTCCAGAGATGGCCATGACTTTGTTAGCCAGAACATCATTATGTGGCCACCAACCTGCAATATAATAATCGCTCGGAGCGATGCTCATCAAGGTCTTGAAATGCTCTGGAACCTTTTCAATCCAGTTTCCTGAGTTGGAGTAGAAGAGGGTATTCTTCTTGTATCCGCTGGTCAATGGATCCTGATCATCAATGATCGCTTTCATCAAGCCTTCGTAGTCACTACCGCCTTTTAGTTTTTCAGCGTCAAATCCTGTAAGAACTCCCAATTTTTCCAATTTTTGCATGGCTTCCCCGCCAATGACAAGGGTTGGTTTTTTACCAAAAATGGAAGCGTCAAAGCGGTTGCTTTCCAAAATAACAACATCCGCTTCTTCTGGCGTATTGACGATTTGGAAGCCTAATTTTTCAAGGACCAGACTAGTATGAGCAGGCGCATCTACTCCAGCCCAATTATAGTGGTAGTTCGGAGAGTAGACCTTCATCGGTTTCAAGGTTGGTCCGCTTGGTACCTTGTAGAGGGCATCACCATAAATGGCATAGTTTGGCAGGAGCGAAGCAAAGGTATCGCGGTCAACGATGTAGCCATCGTCTGTTAGGTAGACAGATTTTCCTTGTGCAATAGCCTGGTTGACAGCTTTAACGGCACTGGCTGAGGTATTGGCAATCACATAGTAAGGAGCTTTTGGATCGATCTCAGAGGTACGAGTCGCGCGGGTGGTGGTGACTTCGCCTAATTTTCCATTGAAAAGACCATCCGCAAAGACAGGTTCGGACTTGAACCCTCTCATATCTGGAAAGTTGACCAGCAACTCTGCGTACATAGCAGCCCAGGCAGATTCGTTGGAGCCCTTGTAGAGAATGTGGTTGGCATAGCCACGTTTGGCTTGGGCCATGTCAATGACTAAGTCCCCTTTTTTATAGTTGCCAATATCTTCTTTGAGTTCCTTGACGAGGACACCATTGCGTTTGAAGTAGTCGATCATATTGAAGGCTTCTTGGGCATCGTTGTCTTTGTCGAGGCTCATTGGGATGACGTAGTAGTCTGGGAAGAATTTCGGACGACCATTTTTCACACGTCCAACGATTTCTCCATTTGGGCCGACCAGTTCATTTTCGGCTTTTGGATCTTCGGTTTTATTGAGACCACGCAGGTAGAAGTTGAGACGCATCTCAAGGAGACGGTCCGGATCTTGGTTGAGGAAGTCAATCCCTCCTAGGACAGCATTGCGACCTGCTTTGTAGGATTCTTCATTTCCTTCTGGAATTTCGATGGTATGGCCTAAGATACCATGGTAGACTGCATAAACTCCTGTATAGCCAGAGAAGGAGTCATCCCAGCCATCGCCCCAATCCAGTTTTGGAATGATGTAACTATCGTATTTAGAATTGGCAACTCCTGCCCGTCCCATATGATGGGCATTTTCTAGCATCAGGTCTGACAGAAGATCGTATTCGAAGTTCGGATCATGTGGGGGTGTTGCAGGTTCGATCAAGAATTCTTTGATAAAACCGTGTAAGTCGTAGAGAGCGATCGGATTCCATTTGTTGATCATTTGGATAACCGTGCGAACTTCAGGGTTGGTTTGGTAGCTGGCATCCCGGTTTGGATCGAGCCCGTTTGCTAGGGCCCGCAGATTGAGAGCATCCCCATCTGGGTTTTCCGTGAAGTCAAATAAGAAGATGAATTTATTGAGCAAGGTTGGAATATCTAGCGTGACTGTTTTAGCATTTCCAGCTTCATCGGTGGTGTTAAAGGTCACCTTTTCCTTGGTCGCAAAAGTATTGAAGAGGCCTGTGATGATATCAATGCCTGGTTGTTCATCCGCGTGGGTGTTGTGGACTAAGACAGGTAATTTGTAATCCAAGGTCTTGTCCTTCAGAGCTGCCAGCATTTCGCTTGGCTTGGTCAAGGCTGTAGGGTTGGTACTAGAAAGGTAGTGATCAATGCTAGCTTGGTCCTTGCTCACGATCCCCATCTTCATATCCCGGCCTTGGGCACTCTTACCAAGGGTTTCCAGCTGCACTAAACGATCGGGTTTCGCTTCTTCCTTGGATTTTTCGATAGCAGCTAGCATCTCTTCATGTGTATGGTAGTCTTGGTAAGGTCGAAAAACAAGAGTTTTATTGATGGTCACACCCAAGTCTGCATTGGTTCCGACCAGCTCATGATTACCGATGTAGTTGCGGTAAGTCCGGCGGATATTATTTGGGCTCCGAAGGCTAAGATCTTCACCAAAGAGATCTTTCACTTCCATATGGAGATCCAAATCATTGCCGTTTGCAGTCTCTGTGATAGTAAGGAATGGATCCTTGCTCAGGGTTCCAGTCTCCATATCCCAGGTTTTCCACTCCGAGAGAGGCTTGTTGTCCAAGGTCCAGTTGATCTTGCCAGCAGCTTGAGCTTTTTCTTGGACTTTGTCATCAATCGTGCTCTTTTCAGAGAGATAAATGGTGCTATCAGCCAATCGTGTCGCTTGGTCAGCGGTCGTTGCAGCACGGTTAGTGCTTGGACTAGCGGCTGGAGCAACATCTGTAGTAGAAGCCACTGCTGCTTCTGCAGAAGTGGCGGGGGCTGCGGTGTCTCCTTTTTCAGCTGTAGCAGGACTGGCAGTCTCAGCTGTCACAGCTTGCTCAGTAGCGGGTGCCACTTCAAGGACCGTACTTGGTTCTGTTTGAGGCGCTTCTAAGCTATCGGCTGATACTTGGCCATGTCCGATAACGGAAAGCAAGACAGCAGCTGAGAGGCTGAGTGTCGTAGTGTACAAATGTTTCTTATATGAAGACTTCATATAGAAGACCCTCCTTAAAAAGTTATTTTCCTACTCCAGTATACCATTTTAGGAAAGCGTTTTCAACATTTCCCGCAATAAAAAAGCCTTTGCATTTTGCAAGGGCTTCTCTGTCTATTCTGTCTCCTGATGAAATTGTTGATAAAAATCAACCTTGACCTGAATGAAGGTTTCTAAATCTCTTAGCAATTGGAGCAAGGTGGCGCGTGTTTCGAATTCTTCCCGGGTCTTGGGAAGAGGCCGTTCGCGGAAGATCGCCAAATACTGACTAATATCGTCTAGAAGATCCTGAGCAGGATTTTCCTGACTTAACTGTTGCGCAGTCTTCTTAAAAAGTTGAGCCAGGATCATACTTTCACTCGCTGCTAACTGACAGCGGTTGACGTTTTCTGCCATATCCCGCAGGATGTCGTTTTGACGCTTGCGCATTTCGAAGTAGTGAATGTGGTAGTTGGTTTGATGAAAAAGGTGGTTGGAATGATCCAGATAGACGAGATTTAAAGCGTCCTTTAGGATACCATCCAATTCCTTGATCAAGCGGGCATCGTTGCGACCATCCCCTTTACCAAGTAATTCCGCAAAACGACCAAGGATCTTTTTCAGTTGGTCTTCGACAACATCATGGTAGTGATCAATCGCAGCATGATTAGAAGGCATATAGAGATTGGCCAGCAGGGCAAAGCTGGTCCCGATTAAAAAGAGGGCAAGTTCATTGAGCAAGAGCCCCCAGGAAGTAGACTGCTCAATCAAGAGATGGGTGACGAGGACCGTACTAGGCGTGATGCCGATCTGCCAGCCCATTAGAAAGGCGCATGGAACATAGAGAGCGATAAAGACTCCCAGTGCCCAAAGGTTGAATCCAAAAAAGGAAAAAGCGATACTTCCGATCACAAGGGCCAGCAAGGTCGACATAAAGCGCTGGTAGGCTTGCTTGATCGTACTGCGACGCGTATCAGAGATGCTCAAGATGGCAATGACGCCAGCTGAGATGGCATAGGTCAAGCTCAGAGCATAAGCAAGGGCAGCTGCTAGACAGGTGGCCAAGGTGAGCTTGATGGTTCGTTGAAAAAGAGGCATGGCTTCCTTTCTATTTTGCTGGTTTCGCTGAGATAGATTTCATTTCATTATATCATGAATTGGCCTCATCCTCCTTTCTTGTGGTATACTAGTTCTATGGAAAATAACGATATCGTATACGGTGTCCACGCAGTCACCGAGGCTTTACAAGCCAATACAGGCAATAAATTATATATTCAAGAAGACCTCCGAGGAAAAAATGTCGACAAGATCAAGGCCTTAGCAGCTGAAAAGAAAGTGTCGATTTCTTGGACGCCAAAGAAAACCCTGCAAGAAATGACAGAAGGAGCTGTTCACCAAGGTTTCGTCCTTCGTGTGGCAGCCTTTGCTTACACAGACTTGGCAGTGATTCTGAAACAGACAGCCCAAGAAGAGAACCCGCTTTTGTTGATTCTCGATGGCTTGACCGATCCGCACAATCTTGGATCCATCTTGCGGACAGCTGATGCGACCAATGTCTCAGGGGTCATCATTCCTAAGCACCGGGCAGTCGGGGTAACCCCGGTGGTGTCGAAAACTTCTACCGGAGCAGTGGAACATATTCCCATTGCCCGTGTGACCAATCTCAGCCAAACCCTAGACAAGCTAAAGGAAGAGGGCTTCTGGATCTTTGGAACCGACATGAACGGCACGCCATCTCATCAGTGGAATACGGCTGG
>JAPJPE010000070.1 GCA_030825825.1 Streptococcus sp.
CCTTCTGTACGAAGCCATTCACGAGCAGCTGCTTCTCCATCTTTGATGTAAGCTTCTACTGAACCTGCCCATGTCGCACGTCCACAAAGGACACCGTTGAAGTTAGCACCTGATGCATGAGCAAATTCCAAAGTTTCTTGGAAGAGTTTTGCTGATACACCAGCACTGAGGTAGATGTATGGAAGGTTGGTTGCTTCTTCTTGTTCTTTAAAGAAGGCAGCCGCTTCTTCACGACTATAGACAACTTCACCTTCTCCAAATCCTTCCACGAAGTTCACATTAACTGGAACTTCCACTTTCAAGACATCGATATTGAAACGAGGATCTGAAAAGACTTTCATAGCCTCAATCACCTTACGAGGTTTCACTTTCGCATATTCAGCAGAGGTTGCATCTGCAATTCCTTCATCATAAGCCAAGATTTCAAGGAAGAATGGAATATCTTCAGCAGCGCATTCAGAACCGATGCGTTCGATATAAGCTTGTTTTTCTTGGTTGAGTTCATCTGCACTGTCTACATCATAATAGAGCAAGAATTTCACAGCATCTGCGCCTTGTTCTTTGATGCGTTTTGCTGACCAAAGGTTCAAGCAGTCAGGCAAGCGTTTGGTGCTAGACGTATCGTAGCCTGTCTTTTCGTATGCGAGCAAGAGTCCTGCATCTTTGTCCAAGGCTTTTGTAGCAGGTAGACCATATTCTGGGTCCAATAACATAGATGAAGCATATTTTGTCAATTCATCAGCTACAAGGACTTTTAATTCTTCCATTTGTGCTACTGTTGGTTCTGTGTCTTGGTATTTGGCCATCAAGCGTTTCAAAGCCCCACGTTGGTCGAAGGCCAAAGCTGAAATGACACCGTCTTTTGTACTAAGACGTTCCAAATAGTTGCGTTTTTGTTCTGTTAATACCATTTTATACCTCTTTTACGATTAATTGTTGATACAAGGCATCATAGTGCCCCATGTTGACATGTCCTGTTTGTGCTTCTTGTGCATTTAACATTCCAAGAATATTTGCTTTCTTGAGCAAGTCTGCGTCACTCTCATGATGATAGAGACCAGATGCAATCCCTGCAACAGTCGAATCACCAGATCCGACTGGATTGACGACATCGATCTTAGGAATATCTACCTTATAGAAGACATCCCCATGCTTAGCGAAAGCGCCATTTGCACCAAGGGAGACAATCACCCATTCGATGCCATCAAAGAGAGAATCCTGAAGAACTTCTTTTAAGTCTTCCACATTCTTACTCACTTCTTTTCCTAACAACTGTGATAATTCTTCATTGTTTGGTTTAATGACCGTAGGCTTGACAGCTGCTTGAATGGCAGCTTCTAAAGAAGCTCCCGAGCAATCGAGTACGACTGGTTTCCCAGCATCCTTTGCAATCTTGACAAGGCTAGCATAGTAGTCCACTGGTAAACCAGCAGGGAGACTTCCAGAGATGGCAACAACCTCTACTTGGTCAACCAAGTGACGATAATGGTCGAGAAAGTCTTGCCCTTCTTTCTCAGAAATGGTTGGACCTTTTTCTAAGATTTCTGTTTGCTTGCCTTCGTGAAGGATGGCAATACAATTACGTGTATCTCCAGCAATTTCAAAGAAACGTTCCTCTATCCCTTCTCCTAAATGATCGAGAATGAATTGCCCCGTTCGACCACCAAGTAGGCCAGTAGCTGCCACTGGATCCTTTATCTCAGAAAGTACACGAGTAACGTTAAGACCTTTCCCACCAGCTGTCTTACTCACCTCAGCCACACGATTGACTGTATCCAACTGGAGTACATCCAAAGGATAAGAAATATCAATTGAAGGGTTCATCGTGACCGTTAATATCATACGTCACCTCTTAGTCGTGGTATTCACCACGGTCCCATTTTTCAAGGAATTCTGTAAAGAAATCAGCATCCGCTTGATGAGCATTATGGGTTTCCACATGTTGGATCTTAGCGATCAATTTTTTATTTTCTTCAGTTGGTTTGTATTCAGCGTGGATGAATGCTTCAATGATATCGCACATGAGCAATTCACCAGTAATTTTACCCCCAAACCCGATGACATTCGCGTTCAATTCTTCTTTTGCATAAAGAGCAGTTGTCATATCGCGTACCAAGGCAGAACGGATACCAGGTACTTTGTTAACAGCATTGTTAATCCCAACACCAGTACCACAGATACAAACACCAAGATCTGCTTGGCCACTTGCTACGGCTTCACCGACTTTCTTACCAAAGATTGGATAGTGGGTACGTGTATGGTCATAAGTCCCAAAGTCGAGCACTTCGTATCCTTTTGATTTCAAAAAATCAGAAACAGCCATTTTTTCATTTGTCACAATGTGATCACAACCAATTGCAATTCTCATTTGAATTCTCCTCTCATTAGCACATCTTATTCAACATATCAACACGGATTTGGTGACGGCCGCCGTCGTATTTACCATTGACGAAGCCTTTGGCAATGTTTTTCGCCAATTCATCCCCAACAATTTCAGCTCCCATGGTAATCATTCGAGAATTGTTGTGTCCACGTGTCATATAAGCAGAACGTTCATCTGAAACTTCTGCTGCCACCATTCCTTTGATTTTAGTCGCAACCATAAATGGACCAGCTCCATAAGCATCAATCACGATTCCAAGATTTTGATCGTTTTTGTTCACTTCGCTCGCAACTGCAAGTGTCACATCTACAAAATCTTGACCTTCAGCGGTTACATCTACAACATCGAAGTTTTCTTTTACAAGAAACTCTTTCACGAGATCTTTTAATCTTAATCCTGCAGCATCTGCACCAATTACAATAGACATGTCCTGTCCTCCTTTTGTTTGTTTCAGCAAATATTCCTGTTGTTAATTTTTCACAAAGAAACATTTTCTTACTTTTGATATTATATTACACCTATTTTGAACGAAAGTCAACATTAAATTGTTTATTTTCGAACATTTTTTAAAAATAAAAACACCATACCTAGAAAAGATATGGTGTCAGTTTTCAAACTACATGAAACGATTATTTTGCATTTGCTGCGTATTCTTCGTTACGTTTGATCATTTGTTTTCTGTACCAAGCGAAGATTCCGATATAGAATGCCAAGAAGACAACTACACCAAGGATCGCTTTGATATCACCAGTTGTTGCGTTACCGATTGTCCAACCGAGCAATTTTTCAACTGGTCCTTCAAGAGTTGAGTGAGTGATCAATTGAGTAGAAGCTACCCCTTTAGGGAAGGCATCAACACTCTTAGCCAATTGAGTTGCAAATGGTGCAATCAATGTACCTGAAAGAAGGAAGAGTGGCAAGAGAAGACTTCCGAAGATGATCATACGGATCAATTTACCGCGTGTTACAACCAACAAGGCTGGAGTTACACCCATAGCGATGATCCCTGCAAGTGGCAAGATACCATTTCCGACTTTAGAAAGAAGCACTGCTTCGATCAACATGATTGGCGCAAGTACGTTGGCACAAGCCCAGATTTCAGCACGACCAGCGATAAATGGCCAGTCCAAACCGATGTTGAATTTACGTCCTTGAAGACGTTTAGTAGCAACGTTTGTAATACCTTGTGACAATGGTTCTACCGCTGCGATGAACCAAGAACCGATCAATGAGAACAATTCCAAGCAGACACCGGCAGTCAAACCAAGGCTCAACCAACCTTTAATAACCAATTCCCATTTGTCAGCATCTTGCACACCAGCAACTGGATGTGGAGTACCCATGATACCGATGACGATACCAAGAAGGAAACCGATAAAGAATTTAGATCCCCAGAAACCGATCTTCTTGTTCAATTTAGCAGCGTCGAAGTCGTATTTATCAAGACCTGGGAAGAATTTGTCAAAGATTTTATCCAAGACCATGATGATTGGGTTCATCATGTAGTTCATGTGAGTAGATGTCATAGGTGATGAACTTGGTGCATTCAACAAATCATCAAATGTTGGTTTCATCAAGTCTGAGTTGATGATTTTCATAACCCCTACAAGGACAACGGCAAGAGTTGCAACGAAAAGTGAAACTCCTTGGCTGACACCGTTGTTGTCAGCATACCATTTGATCAAAAGACCAGTGATAGACAAGTGCCAGATATCGAAGATATCGACGTCAAGCGTATCCGTTTTCTTGATCGCAAGCATGATAACGTTGACGATCAACATAATCAACAAGAAGTAAAGTGTCCAGGCAGACCCCCAAGTAATGGTCGCAAGAGGCGCCCAACCAACGTCTGTGATATTCAATTGAATACCAGTATTCTCAACGAATTTTGCAAGAGATGCTGAGAAAGCTCCATTCAACATACCGATGATAGCACCGATACCAGTAAGGGCGATGGCAAGTTTAATACCACCTTCAAGGGCTTTAGAGAATTTCACTCCAAATAAGAGAGCCAATAAAGTCAAGACGATCAACATGATGATCGGAGCACCCATGTCTAGGATGGGTTTGAAAAATTTATTGGCAAAATCAATAATGCCATTCATAATAAATCCTCCCGATTTATGAATTTTTTTGTAATTTACAGCAGAAAGTGTTCCCAATTTTATCATTGGATAACGCTTACAATCACGTTTAAAAAAATATTAACTTAATCCATGTTCTTTAATGGCAGCTTCGATGTTATCAAAGACTGGCGCACTCATCGCTGGAATACGGAACAAGATTGGTCCTGCTTCTACCACTGGAATACCAGGATCGAATCCCAAATCAGTTGCAGCAATTGGAGTAAAGATGTCATAACCAGAAATCAAATCTTCATTGACGTCTTTGACCATGACAGCGTCACAACGCACATCATAACCACGGTTTGACAACTCTTCTTCCAACGCATTCTTAATTTGGTGGCTAGAGTTAACACCTGCACCACAGGCAGCTAAAATTTTAATCATTTGGATGTCCTCCATTATAAATATTTACGAATGTTTTAGGAAATAGTTTCCGTAATGTATTGATAAAGCTTATCTTCACTATCTAATTTTGATAGAGCTTCGAGATTTCCATTGGATGTAAAGAAATCCATCAGTTGAGCCAAAATATTGGTTTGGCTTGAGCTCGTATTATTGATAATAAAGAATAAGAGTGAAACTTGAACTTCCTTATCTGGAGCAATCATATTATGGAAAGTTACGGGTTGATCCAAACGAACCACAACCACATTCTCAGTGAGATTATGGACAATGTCTGTGTGCGGAATCGCCACATTTGGTAAGTCCTTACCAAGAAATTCCATGTCTAATCCAGTCGGGAAAGACTTTTCACGCTCAATCAAAGCGGAACGATAGGTTGGTGTCACAATCTGTCGCTCTTTCAATAAGCTTGCTACCTGCTCAAAGAGATCTGTTTGATCCTTGGCATGTAGGCAAAACACAAGATCTTTGTTAAAGAGTTGATTTAATCCCATTGTTGCCACCTCCTTATCTAACTATTTATTTATAGCTTCAGTATATCACTATATTGATTGATTGTCAATCTTTTTTTGTCTAGATTTGTTTATTTTTGTTTATATATTACTCTAAAGCGCTTTCTATCCGTCATTTTCCAACATCATTAAATCAGTAAAAAGTGGTCTCTTTTTTGAGACCACTTTGTTTTATATGATTTTCGTATACAAGGCATATTTGTCTTTGATCTTCTTTGGAATACTATCATCAGTAATAATGGCATTCAGGTCTTCCACTCGATAGAAACTATAGAAAGAATAGCTATCAAACTTACTGTTATCGGCAACCACATATTTCTCAATTGCATTGTTTAGAATAATGGCATTACCATTTCCTTCTTCTTCATTGGCTGTGGAAACATGATGCCCATCGATGCCATTGACCCCGATGAAAGCTTTAGAAACCTTGATTTCTTTCAAGAGTTTATTGGCAAATTGCCCGACAAAAGTTTGTGTCTTCACCCGGTAGCGACCACCAACTAAGATCAGGTCATAATTTGGAAAATCCTTTAGCTTTTCAAAAATGGGAAGGGAATTGGTGACAATACTGATTTCCTTTCCTTCTAAATAGTCGCCGATAAAATCTGTTGTTGTACCAGACCCAATAAAGACGGTATCCCCATTTTCGATCAAGTCTGCACATTTTTTTGCAATGGTTCGTTTCTCATCAATATTGATGAGATTTTTCTCACTGTGAGAAGCTTCTAACAAGCCATCTTTTACCTTTTTGTGGGCTCCACCATGTACACGAACTAAAAGACCTTGTTTTTCAAGATCAATCAGATCGCGACGAATGGTCATGTCTGTCACCCCAAAGAGTTCCTTGAGTTCTTTGACTGATACCACACTTTTTCGATCCAGTTCCTGAAGAATTTCAACATGTCTGCTATCTTTCATGGTACTACTTCCATTCCTACTATATTTGTCTCTATTATACTATATTTTTTAAAAAACACAAATTCAAACATTATATTAACAAGGGTAAACATGATATTTTTAAATAAAT